>NZ_JBLYZK010000035.1:0-27468 GCF_048551395.1 Acinetobacter sp. TY1 | reverse complement strand
TCAACTTCTTCTTGTGCTGTGCCTTCATTGCCTGCAGGATCTTTCGCAATTACTTCGACTACATCACCATCTTTTAAATCAGGATTTGGGGGGACTTCCCAATGCCCTTTCGAGTCTGCAACAGTCGTAACAGTTGTACCATCTGGGAGTTTCACAATAACCTCTGCACCTGGCTCTGTTTCACCTGTGATCGGACCACCTGGCTTGATTGGATCTATATCAATGATTGGTGCTTTGCCGTCAACTTCTTCTTGTGCTGTGCCTTCATTGCCCGCAGGATCTTTCGCAATTACTTCGACTACATCACCATCTTTTAAATCAGGATTTGCGGGGACTTCCCAATGCCCTTTCGAGTCTGCAACAGTCGTAACTGTTGTACCATCTGGGAGTTTAACAATAACCTCTGCACCTGGCTCTGTTTCACCTGTGATCGGACTACCTGGCTTGATTGGATCTATATCAATAATTGGTGCTTTGCCGTCAACTTCTTCTTTCGCTATGCCTTCGTTGCCCGCAGGGTCTTTTGCTGTTGCAGTAACTTCTTCACCATCTTTTAAGTTACCTGGATTTGGTACAGACCAATTACCTTTTGAGTCAGCAACAGCAGTCACTGTTGTGCCATCTGGGAAGTTAACCGTTACTTTTCCACCTGACTCTGTCACACCTGTGATCGGATCTTTTTGATTGATCGGGTTAATATCTATAGCAGGTGGAATACCATCAACGGTTTCAGTATCTTCTGGTGACGTATTACCAGATGGATCTTTTACAACAGCTGTAACTTCATCTCCATCTTTTAAGTTACCGGGATTCGGTACAGTCCAATTCCCTTTCGAGTCTACAATTGCCGTTGCTGTCGTGCCATCAGGAAATTTAACAATAACCGTTCCACCTGGCTCTCCTTCACCTGTAATTGGACTTTTTGGATTGATTGGGTGAATAACGGGTTTTGATGGTGGTGTATTGTCACCATCATCTTTGTCATCATCACCAATAGCTGCCCCAAGTGCACCAAGTGTTGCACCACCACCCACCCACGGCAGGAGCATTGCAACCATATCATTATCATGATAAAGCAATGGATCAACATCATCAATTAAGTGATATTTAATCGTATCTGTAATTACACCATTAGAATCAGTAAATTCTGCCCAGAAAAGTTGTCCTGAGCCATCATCAAATACAATATTATTATCTACAGTATTATCATTATTAAAATAATTTTGAATAACAATTATTTCGCCCGTTTTGAGAACGATAATTGCTGAATTTCCTTCACGAACAAATTTTGCGACATCTTCTTTGGGAATATCGATAACCACAACGGAGTTTTCCGTTAGATTAATCTCTTTCACTTGACTCGAGTCTAAAGTTTGTAAAACCTCATGACTGGTCTTAGAAATAATCGAGATATTCGGCATAAATTAAACCTCATAATAATTATATAAAAATGGTTATTTCTAATTTTTCATTCTGTTTTTGTTCTTACTGGCTATGAAAAAACGAACTTTTTATAAACAACCACCAAAAGAACTGTGATTTATATCACACTAATTGTTTTTTTTGTATACTTGAATATTGTGCAAATATTGGAAAAATAAGTCTCACTCACATTCCCAAAGAAAATAAAATTAAAATCAATAATTTAAAAAAATTATCCTATCTTTTTTTTTGTAAATTCCGATACATAACAAATAGAAAACACTCCTATAATGACAATAATGGTTGTTTTTAATCCCCCTATACACTTTCTTTAAAGATCTAATTTTAACTTTAATTTTCACAAAAATTTCAAGTAATAGAGTGATTTAATACGTTCTATTTTATAGACTTTTACATTTCACATAATCATTCAGCTATAGTCTTTTTTAATTGTATTTATTCTTGTTTTTCAATAGGAATTGATCATGCAATAGGTAGAAAATTACACTTTGAATACTTTTCCTACATAGATCAAAATTTACTTATTAGAGGAAAACAAGCCTAAAAAAACCCCAAATAAATTGAGGTTTTCAAAAAATAATTTTGATTTACTTCACAATTTTACGTAAATCTTGACTCAAATCTAAATATTTTTCAGCTTCAAAAGATGCATTATTACTGATTAATTTTTTCAAAAAACGCATATCTTTTGCAGCATTCACTGTAATACCACCTACGATTACACCATCCGCCACACCAAACAATACAAATGAAGATTCATCACGTTGTTCAGCATTCATTTCACCACGAATAATCCATTCGTTTGCAGACATATCACCGACAAATTGGTAGTTGATATTCAGCTGATCTGTCCAAAACCATCCAGGATTAATTGTCGGATGCTCAACACCCATGACATGACGGGCAAAAATACCAGCTTGAAGGTTAGCATTTTCCCACGTTTCAACACGGCGATGATTACCACAGTCACGTAGTTGCGATGCTACATCACCCGCAGCATAAATGTCTGGATTTGATGTTTGGCAGTTTTCATTCACTTTAATCGCAAAATCAACATCTAGCCCTGCGTCTACTGCAAGTTGTGCATTTGGCACAATACCAATGCCATAAATAACTGCATCGGCACGAAGCACTTCACCGCCCTCAAGGGTGATCACAATTTCTTCAGCACCTTGATTTTCTTCAATATGACAATCTGATATCGCTGTTGAAAGGCGTACATCTACACCGGCAAGGCATTGCTGTGCCAATAAAAATTCGCTCAAAATACGTGGTGATGAACGCCCCATCACCATTGCGCTCATTTCAATCACAGTCACATCACAGTCTTTAAAACGTGCTGATGATGCAAGCTCTAAACCAATTACACCACCACCGATCAAAATAATACGGCGACCTTTTTGAAGGACAGGAACTAAAGCTTGTGAATCTTCAAGGTTGCGTAACGTATAAACGTGTTTACCTAGAGCATCAAAGTTAGGTAAACGACGTGCAGCTCCTCCTGTTGCAAGCAACAATTTGTCATAAGCAACAACATCACCATTTTGAAGTTCAACAGTTTTCGCAGTCGCATTGATTTTTACAACGCCATTACCACGAATAGTTATCACCCCAAGATCTGCCAATTTTTCAGTTGAAAAAATTTCAATTTTGGTGTTTTCAGGTTTTAGAATCACATCTTTTGATAAGGGTGGACGCTCATAAGGCAGATGCGTTTCATCCCCAATTAAAATGATGTTGCCTTCGTATTTGTTGCTACGAAGTTCTAAAATTGCGCTCGCACCTGCTTGACCTGCACCTACGATAACAATGGTTTCGATGTTGCTCATAGTATTAACCTTTTAATTCTGCAGAAACAATGCCGAAGCCCGCAATCCACTCACTAATATCTTCATAGCAATGTGTGGTCATGGCGTATTCACCAATTTCGTGAAGTGCAGCAAAGGCTGCCATCCATGAACGGACTTCTTGACCACCGCGACCACCATCACGGCGAATTTCATCTTCAGTCATGGCTTCAAGTGTGGTGAAATCTGCCTGTTTGAATTTTTCCAACAAGGCAATATCCCACTCAGGACTAAGGGGTACAGCCACAGAGGTATCACCTGCTGCTAACTTTTGACCCACTGCAATAATTTTTGCCTGACGGGCATTTCGTGCCTCATCTGTTGGGTTACGACCAGCAATTAAAAACTCTTCAACTGCTGGGGGTACTGAACCCATTTGTGGTGTTGGTGGGTCATGCGATAAACCACCCGTACCCAAAATCAATACACGTTCATTTTCAAGATTTAAAGATTTGATGAACTGCCCCACAGCACGACCTAAAGCCACTGTACGTTTTGTGGTTGGCATTGGCGCAGCAGCACCATTGATAAAAATGGGAATGGTTGGATAACGGTCTAGTTTACCATTACATAGGAAATGCAATGGTTGAGTCACTCCATGATCTGCCTGCATACGATATGAGTATGCAACATCAACCCCTTCATCTAACACACGGCGAACCAAGTCCAATGCTTTTTGTTCTGGCACATCAATTTTATTGTTCTCTTTTCCGTAATCCCAATCGCCTGCAGCTGTGGCACGAATACCCACACAGAAACTTGGCATTAAGTCATAAAAGAAGCCATTAAAATGGTCGGGTCCAAAAGTGATGATTAAAGTTGGTTCATAGTCTTTGACTTCTGCTGACAACCGTGTAAAAGCATCACGAACTTTTTGTTCCTGAGACTGATCCTGTGGTGAAGCAAATTCCATGAGCGGACTGTGCGAGGCACAAATGAGTTTAACTGGCATGTGAGACTCCGAAATAGAAGCAGTAATTGTGCCTCTTAATCCCCCCGCCGCCTCCTTTTTGAAAAAGAGCGATAACTTTCGAATATGAAATATCAATTAAAATTCGAGATACTCCCTTCTTTTTAAAGAAGGGTTGAGGGGAGATTAATCTGTTAATAGTTCAGTGAAAAATCATTCATCAAAGAATCCTGCGCGTGGTTGACGTAAACCACGAATGCCTAGACCACATTCCGCATTAATTAACACACCTGTGAGTGGGCGGTTATTGGCACGGGAAGCCAACAAGACGTATGAGCCTGTCATATCTTCAGGTTCAGGTAAAAAGCCTAAAGGCATACCACGACCAATCTTTTCTGGATCACGGACATCTAACAAACCGACATTTTCCTGACCTAATGATGCAGCACCTTTAATGTTGACATTCATACCCGATGGCGCTACTGCATTCACTCGTACTTTAGGCGCAAGCTCATAAGCAAGTTCTTTCATAATACCCACGCCAGCATGCTTAGATGCTGTATACACAGGACCTCCGCCTGCGGAGTACAGTGCAGAGTTAGACAAAGTAAATATGATAGAACCTTCAGAAGCGATCAATGCATCTAAAGCGGCTTTCGCACCTAAAATTAAAGACTTAGTGTTAATGCCCATAATTTCATCAAAAGCTTTTTCTAATTGCTCACCTGATGTATTCACGATATCTGCATAATGATCCCAGATACCTGCATTGCCAACGAAACAATCGAGTTTACCAAAGCGTTCTACAGTAGCATTTACAGCACGAAGATTGTCTGCATAGCTGACTACATCACCTTCAATAACAAAAACTTGATCACCAAAGTGTTCATTCAAAGCCAAGATTTTTTCTTTTGAACGTTGAAGAACCGCAACCTGTGCACCCTCTTCTATAAAGCGTTCAACTAAAGCCCAACCTAAACCAGAACCACCACCAGTGATCAGTGCAACTTCGCCTTGTAGCCAACCCATGATTACTCTCCTGCCATTTCTACAAATAACTGACCATCTTCAACAATCACAGGGAATGTTTTGATTGGATCTGTTGCAGGCAAGCACAGTGCTTCGCCTGTTTTTAAACAGAAACGTGCAGAATGTAATGGACATTCAACCGTACCATCATCTTCAAGATAGCCTTCAGACATTGATGCATTACCATGTGAACAACGGTCATTCATAGCAAAGAACTCACCACCGTTGTTAAATACAGCAAGTGCTTCAATACCATTTATGCCACATTCAACTTTAAGCGCTTCACCTTCGTCTAATTCATCAATTTGGCAAACAAAAATTTTATTCATTAGAAAAACACGCTCAGATTATGTGAGTTATAAGTCACCTGATCTAAGGTGATCTTACGGTTGAAGATCTGAAAGCCTTGTTCAGAATTGACTGTACGAATTTTGTCGTGACGCTTACCACAGTAAATAGTCACATCTTTTTCTTTCTGCGTGCGATACAACAAATAAGTCACGTAAACATCATATTCACCTTCAACATCAGTCGCTTCAACAATCACATTTGAAACCATGTGCGTTGTACGTGATGGAGGCTCTTCAGCCCACGCCATGCCTGTTTCTAAACGAGCAACTCGGCGTTCTAACAAGTCTTTAGTATCGTTAAATACCCAAGTCGTTGGTGGCTCAACTGAACGACGACGATCACGTGTTTGAGCGTTTGGAGTGGTACGTAAGATATAAGAAATATCTTCTGCCAATACGCTTAACCAATCGCGGAATTTCCAGTCATCAAGCATTTTTGCTTCGCGATAAAGAAACTGACTGATTTGATAATGAAGTTCTAAACTGATTTGGCTCATTTCATTAGCCCCTTCTCATATTCATCAGCTGCTTTTTCTACATCTTCCCATTTTTCATGAATCAACAAATCTGCCCAACGACGGTACAAACCACGTGCTGCTGTTTCAGAAAAAATATAATTGGTAATGCCTGGAATGCCGTCTTCACGGACTTTCTCGTTACCCAAGCCCATTTCCATAATAAGTTGGTTATTACGTGCTTTATAACCACGAAGTACTTTTTGAATTTCAATCCAGTTTTCTGAGTCATCTTGCTCAAGGAAACCTGCTGGACCAAATGCACGAGTGGCTGAACGTTCAAATGCTTCTTTGACTTCTTGTGATGCTTCAGCATCTGCAATACAAAATGCCCAAACTTCAGTTTTATTTGGCCCACGTGGGTGCCATACACGAAGTGTTGCTGTACCGTTCAACCAAGACATGGTTGGGAACATGTTGTTGTGACCTGCCAAACGCAAAGCACGTGTTTCACCCAAACGCTCTTTCACTTCGTCAAAGGTTTCACGGAAATAATTGGCAACTTCACCATCGACCCAAACGTTTGCATCTGGCTTTTCAGTAAAGAAGAAACCTGAACCATGACCACGCGAACCGTATTGAACTGCATCTTTGGCTGTTTCCCAAACAGGACGAGCAGTTTGCGCAGCACCTAATTTTTTCGATGATTCATCATCTGGTTTTGCACCCAACACTTGAATTGCAGAGGCATGTGAAAACAAAGCGTGATATTGATCCGATGCAAACTGTTCAGCTGCAAATTTCCAATTACACTCAATTTCCCATTTGTGTACGCCACCAATGATTTCTGTACCGCCCGGACGACGATCTACCACACCATCTAAATACCAAGCGATATCGCCCATGTATTCCTCTAGATCGGGTGTGCTTTCATCCCAACAACCGAAAATTAAACCTTTGTAGGATTTAACACGATTGACTTCGACTAGACCCCACTTCTCTTTGCATGCACCTTGTGGGAATGCACGATCTTCTAGTGGAATGTCTTTCAGTGAACCATCAACACCATATGACCAACCGTGATATGGACAAGTGAATGCGCGGGTATTACCACAGTCTGCAAAACTCACACGCATAGAACGATGACGGCATTGGTTTAATAATGCTTTGATTGAGCCATCTTTTTGACGCACCACGATAATCGGATCTTCACCCATATAGGTATTGAAGAAATCACCCGCTTTTGGAATTTGGCTTTCATGGCAAAGAAATAACCAAGTACGACCAAATACACGCTCAAGTTCCAGTTCATATAAATCTGGATCTGTATAAATGGACGGAGAAATACGGCCATTTTGTGCATCGACTAAAGCATCAATCTCACGCACATCAATTTTTTTACTCATGAAAGCTCTCCTGCGACAACCGTGGGGTCACAAACAAATTGACTCAACTTTGCACAGATCATCGCTTTTGAGGGGAGCTTTAGGGAAATATTTATTTTGTTTCAATTAAGATATTTTATGGATTACTACATTCATTATTTTCTATATAAAATTTTAAACATAAGTGAGAACTTCATTTATTTTCTAAATGGCACAATCATCTTCACGCCATACTTGTTTATAGATTATACTTTGACGAGATAAGAGTGATACATTTTTTAGATTACTCCCTGCAACTCAATCGATGGAATTGACTCTATGGAATTGCGCCACCTTCGATATTTCATCACTGTAGCTGAAGAACTTAATTTCAGTAAAGCAGCCCTCAAACTTTTTACCGCACAGCCCTCTTTGAGTCAGCAAATTAAAGATTTAGAAGAAGATGTTGGTGTTAGACTACTCAACCGAACTAAGCGTAAAGTCGAGCTCACCGAAGAAGGTGCTGTCTTTCTTGAGCAAGCTCGCTTAACAATGGCTCAAGCAGATAAAGCGATCGCAATGGCACGTCAAGTGTCTAAAGCCAAACAAAAGATGTTGCGAATCGGTTTTGTACCTGTTGCAGAGATGAAAGTCTTTCCTTATGTATTACCGAATTTACGGGTGCAAAATCCTGACCTTAAAATTGAATTGCTCAGCCTCAATAATGTTGAGCAAATGCGTGCCATTAAAAAGGGCGAGTTGGATATTACGTTTACCCGACATAATTTCCATAGCGATGAAATTGAAAGTAAATTTGTACTTCGTGAGCCATTAATTTTCATTTTGCCTAAAGACCATCCTTTGGCAAAATATGAGCGTATTCCTGTTACAGCCCTCAATGGTATTGACTTTATTATTCCTGCAAAAGAGCAATCAAGTACTTTACATGATGTTATTTTAGATTTTGCAAAAGCGCATAGTATTGAGTTTAATATTGTACAAAGAGCTGACAATATTTTATTTAATATCAATTCAATTGGCATGGGTCTTGGTTGTACAATTCTGCCTGGTTATATCGCTCCACTGACCATGAACAATACTGTTATTCGTTCACTTGATGTTGAGTTACCCTATTTAGATCTCTATGCAAGTTATCGTAAAGATCGAAATTCTGTAGCAGTCGATAAATTTATTGAACTACTTACTCGTGTATTTTATTTAGATATCAACCGAACAGAAGGCTAGAATTTTATACAATTTTCTCAACACTCCATCCCCCATTATTTATTTTATAAATAATGAATACAAACAAGTGAGTACTTATTCACACTTTATAATTTTAATTCTAGTTGAATAATTCATCACTGATGAACTTAATTTATAAATTGAGTTCTTTTTAAACAGAAAAATCACACTTATAATCGAAATAGAATGTCTTTCTTACTACAACTTAAGTCTAATGATTTGAGCAGAACCTAATTTGATTATTTGTAATTAAATATAACCATTAAAAATGAGGTCATGTCTCTTATGACAATACATGCGCTTCATCATTTTAAAGTAGCTATACAATCACGTCCCTATTTTTTTATTAGTTTTCCGTTGATTGCTATTTTATATTGCATCATCAACATAAGTACAAATTGGCAATGGTCAACTATACTTTTAATCAGTTGGAATATTGCAGTGGTGGTTTATCTCATACTCACCATGAAAGTCTTGTGGAGCGCAAATCATGCACATATTTTAAAACGTGCTCAGCAACAAGATGCCAGTAAGTGGTTGATTATTTTTCTCGTTATTTTATCACTACTCATGTGTTTTATTGCGATTGTGATTGAATTGGTACATTTACCCGATATTGCCATCATTAAGATAGGACATCTTGTACTCGCAATTTCCACAATCATCTGTGCATGGTTATTTATGCATACTATTTTTGCCATTCACTATGCACATGACTTTTATTTAGCTGTTGCCAAACATCAAGATGGCGGATTAGATTTCCCTAAAACACCTGAACCAACATATCCTGACTTTATCTATTTTAGCTATGTTTGTGGAACTTCCGCACAAACTGCCGATGTCAATATCACTTCACGCTCCATGCGAATTTTAAACACGCTCCATATCCTTTTGGCATATGGATTTAACACTACAATTTTAGCGATTTGCATTAATGTCGCTGCGAGTTTTATTTGAGTGAAGTGTAATGCTTGCCTATCCTACCAATCAGTTAAAGCCTTAAAATTCCTCTCAAACTCCCTTTTAAATCCTCCCCAGCCCTCCTTTTTCAAAGGAGGGTGTTTCTTTCCACTAAATCGGATAAAGTTTGAGAAAAGTTCCCCTCTTTTTCAAAGAGGGGTTAGGGGAGATTTACATGGTTTGTAGAATCATTTTACTTAACTGATCAGCATTAGGACTCAGGGGGGATTAATCAAACCAATAAAAAAGGACAGCTTTCGCCATCCTTCTTTTACTACAACATCTATAAAGTATTAAAAATACTTATACACCACGTGCAGTTAAATAATCTTTAATCACAGTATTAAACTCTTCGGCTTTCTCAACCTGAGACCAATGACCACACTGACTGAAAATGTGTGCATCGGCATGTGGCACAGTATTTAAAATATCCCACGAACGAGACACTGGAATCACCACATCTTGTACGCCATGAATTAAAAGTACAGGCACTGTAATGTCTTTCATTTTGTCAAAATCAAGCGGGAACTCGAAACGATCACGATCACGTGCGCCTACAACATCCATCAAACGATTCGATGCATAGTCATTTTCAGCAGAAGCAAAACGTACTTTAACTAATTCATCAGTGATTAAAGATTTATCTACAACGAACATAGATAAAGTCTTTTTAATCCCATCTACAGTTAACTCAGGATTTGCATGTGCTTTCAATGCCGCAGTTTGTTTCGCACCGCCTGTACCCATAGACACGATACCCAAAACACGGTCTGGATAATCAAGTGCAAATTGGAAAGCCAACCAACCACCTAAAGAATTGCCTACAATCCATGTTTTTTCGATACCCAAAGCATCTAAAGTACGTACAGCATGATCAACCCAAGCACGGATACCATAAGCAGTATTGGGTGCAACAACAGTTTGACCATAACCAATGGTGTCAATAGCGATACAGCGTGCATGCTCACCAATTTGTGGCAAGTTCAACCACCAGTTTGCCGCCGCAGAAACACCAGTGCCTGAACCATGTAAAAATAGGATTGGTGTACCTTCACCCACTTCATGATAGTGCGTCAATTCACCTTCAGCAGTTTCAATCCATTTATCCTCTAAACCAAAGAATGCATCAGTCTTATATTCTGGGATTTGCACAGTACTCATACCTATTCCTTTTACAGCTTAATCTATGGGATGAATCTATTGAAATACATTTTGATAGATTCAAATTGCCTATTGAACAGCATAAATATACCTGTGAATGACAAGCAAATTGATACTTAATAACGATGAGAAACTACAAAATAACGATTATTTAAATTATTGTTTTATTTAAATTTTTAAAATAAAAACGTGCTGAATACTCAACACGTTGTTTATTCATCACAGACCTATTCGTTTAGAAGCGATAGCTATATGTTGTTGCTACTCGATTTTCTTGCAAATCTACAAAGCCTGGCACATTTGCATAGTTCACATTAATATACATCCACTGAAAACCTAAGCCTTTCAACTTCCCTTCAGGAACAACATAATTCACAATTAAGTTGTCTTCCTGCTCTTTGCCTCGTGTGCCATTATTATTTTGAATATTACTGCCATCATAATGACGTGCTGTCACAGTCAGTCCTTTTACAACAGTATCTTTAAAGTCATAGGTATAGCCCAAACTCCAAGAACGCTCATCCTTACGAATAAAGCTGGCTACAGACCAGTTCACCAAATAAGGCTGTGGCACCCAACCTGACAATGTTGGGAACATCGCATTTACATTACCCGTATCGCCAAAAATTTGCTGATAACCCACATCAATCGTATGGTTGTCATGTGTCCAAGCACCTTTTAACGACAGCGCTTGGTTATCAATCTCACCATAAATTGCATCGCCTGAATTTTGATTATCAAAATAACGAATGTGTGTGGCTATTTTATTATGCCCATCCAACTTTTTATTGAATGCAAAACCTAAATAGTTTTGACGGTAAATATTGTCTACATCGGCGTAGAAATAGCTCGCTACCAGCTCAGGCGTAATTTGATAATCAACACCTGCTATAAGCATACTTTCGCTATCACCTACACGAACCTTACCTTTATCAGTATTCAGTTCATTTGGCCAAAGCCCAAAATCATGCACTTGGTTTTCATAACGTGCATTGATTCCATCTAAATACCCCAAGGTGACTTTGGTATTTTTAAGGTCTTTAGACTCTAACCAAGCACCTTCAAAAGTCGTGAGCAATTGACGAGATGGGTCAAAATGCACTACAGGTGATACAGGTAAAATCTCACCGACTTTCAATTCAGTTTGGCTAATCTTCGCTTTTAGCGTTGCGCCTACTTTTAAGTTATCACGAGCTTGCTCTTTGCTATTATAATCGTAAGGCATCACGTAATCATTATCGCCACGATCTCCGCTCAGGCGTAATGCATACTGTGCCAAAACATCAACACCAACGTTTACTGAACCAATCTTGGCATAACCTGATTTTGCATCAAGTGTTATTCCTTGCGACCAACTGCCAAAATCTTGTGGTTTAGTAGGATCAGGTTGGTCTAATTGGCGGTCTAAATAGAAGTTGCGTAATTTAAGTTGTACTTGACTGTCGTCAACAAAATCTGCGTAAGTCGCAGTTGTCCCTAAAAAAACTGTTACAGCACTCATTACTATCCATAGTGTTTGACGACGCATGACTAAATTTTCCAATCATCAGTTTAAGTGATGTATACATCATGCTGAACTCACTCAATTGAAAAAATCAGACTAGAGTATTAATATTTCCCCCCAATACAACCCAGTATTTATTGTTGTATAAATGCTTATACTTTTTAGCACTAAGTGTTTTTTACACTTCGATCAGAAATCACAGGTAATTTTCTGTTTTATAGCTTATTTTTATAATTTAAATCATAAATATCACATAAAAATATTAGATTAATCGCTTTTAAGTTTAAGCGATTATTTTCATTTTTTATGCACAGCATTAAATTGATATAATTCAAATATCAGATCATCGCTTTATAATATATATCTAAGATTTTCAGCCTTTAAAAATAGATAAAAATTGTCCCATTAGATGTGTTTTATCTGCCTAATTTTTCAAATATATAAGTTGTCTTAAACCATTTTTTTGTGAATTGAAACATCATCAATATCTAATTATTCATTACCTTTTTTTAAAAAAAATATTTTAGCGCATAAGAATTCCAGCATTTTAGTGAAGTTCTGATTTCTTGTATCTTTAGCAAATACTTCACATAGATATTAATATACTTTTAAAGTTTTTGAATTTAAGAAAAAGAACCCTTACCCTTCTCATCGTTTAAAATGCAAAGGAAATAAGGTTATGAAAGGAATTCAAACACTATTTTTAACACTACCACTTATTGGTATGAGTCAAGTCAGTTCAGCAGATTGGATTAAAGACTCTGCTACTCAAGTTGAAGCCCAGACTATTCAACTCCGCCATCAAATTCATCAATATCCTGAACTTGGTAATATGGAATTCAAAACCTCTA
The DNA here is from genome assembly GCF_048551395.1 of Acinetobacter sp. TY1. Lineage (NCBI taxonomy): Bacteria > Pseudomonadati > Pseudomonadota > Gammaproteobacteria > Moraxellales > Moraxellaceae > Acinetobacter > Acinetobacter sp. TY1. Next base: position 14,349 of record NZ_JBLYZK010000035.1, on the reverse strand, counting down.
AGCTTGTGCAAAAAGAGCTTAAATCGTATGGGATTGATGTCAAAACTGGATTCGCTAAAACTGGTGTGATTGGTATTTTAAAAGGTGCATTACCTGGCCCTGTCATGGCACTTCGTGCAGATATGGATGCATTACCTGTACAGGAAAAAACTGGACTAAGTTTTGCGAGTAAAGAGAAAGCGCTTTACCAAGGAAAGCAAGAACCTGTGATGCATGCCTGCGGTCATGACACGCATACAGCAATGTTACTCAGTGCTGCTAAAGTTCTAGCTGAAAATAAAGAGAAACTTGCGGGTACTGTTGTTTTTGTTTTCCAACCTGCTGAAGAAGGCGCAGCAGACATCGATAATTTTACCCAAGGTGACCAAATTGGTTCTCGTAAAATGATTGCCGATGGTGCATTTAAACAGAACAAACCTGAAGTTATTTTCGGAATGCATGTGATTTCTGGTATGCCAACTGGCAACCTTTTTTATAAAAGTGGTGCGATTTTAAATAGTGCAGATGAATTCCGTATTAAATTAACAGGGCAACAAGTCCATGCATCTATGCCATGGGCAGGTACAGATCCAATCGTGGCATCGGCTCAAGTGATTAATAACCTACAAACGCTGATCAGTCGCCATTCAAACTTAACTAAAGGTATGGGCGTTGTCAGTGTAGGTAAAATTGCAGGTGGGACAGTAAGCAATGTTATTCCCGAAGAAGTATCGATGGCAGGGACTATCCGTACTAATCATGAAGACATCCGCCAGAATATATTGAAAAAACTCCCAGAAATGGTGAAATCTACTGCTCTTGCGAATAATGTCACAGCAAATGTTGAAATTTCATCTTATGCGCCTGTCACCAGTAACAATAAAACATTAACCGAACTTATAGCACCAGCACTTGAAACGGTGGTCGGCAAATCTCAATTACATCTTATGGATAACAATGCTAGCCCAAGCGAGGACTTTGCCTATTATGGGACATTAATGCCGTCTCTATTTGTTTTCCTTGGTGCAACGCCTGACAACCAAGATATGGCTAAAGCGGCACCAAATCACAGCTCTGAATTCATTGTTGATGATGCAACTTTAAAAACTGGCGTAGAAACGCATGTTCGTTTCGTAATGAACTATCCTGCAATTGCTCAACAAGTACAAAGCGCATGGAAAGTGCCACAACATTGAGCCGATAAAACCCCTCTTGTTTCAAATTTAATCTAATCATTTCGTACAGCCTCAATACATCATTTTTTGTATTGAGTGCTTGTACTCTGCCTGCATTTTTGTAGCAGTTATTAATACCTCCATCTTAAACAGGGACTTATTAAGATGAATAAAATTTTTACCCTTCTTGCGCTTTCTACACTCATCGGTACAGGTTCTGCACACGCAGGAACGATCAATATAGGTGACTCAAAAACGGATATCGGTAGTCTAAATATTGGCGGTGCTGTTCGTGGTGCTTATGTTTACAAAGATTTTGCTGATGATATGAGCGAAGGTTCGACCAATGGACAATTCAAATTCCTCGATATTAAACTGATGCTAAATTATGAAAATCCCAATTGGCTTGCCTCTTTCGAAGCTCGTTGCTACCAATATGATCGTTTATGTGATGCAGTCTTTATCCGTGATGCTTGGTTAGGCTATAAACTCAATGAACATAGCCGTATTTCAGCAGGTCAACAAGATGTTGAGTTCGGTTTTGGTCGATACTGGGGTAACACCAACTATGGCTCACTGTTCTCCTCAATGGGTTTTGAAGGCGTAGAAAACGTCGGTATTAAATATAACTTAAATCAAAATGACTACGCATTTACACTTGGTTTTTATCCTAAAGATAGTGGCAATTTTAAAGGTGTAAGTAAAGACTCAAGCCGCTATGGCGTGAGTTATGTCGAAGCTGATGATATTGAAAACGGGACACATATTGAAGAAGAAAATATCTGGGCAACACGCTTTGCTAAAACATTTAAAATTGATGCAGAAAAGAACTTTAAAACTGAAGTTGGTGCATCATATTTACACTCTGACCTAGACAATCGAATCAGTGGTGAAACGGGCAAACGAGACTCTTGGAATGCTTTTGCCACAACGGATTATCAAAACTGGCAGTGGTTGATTATCGCAGGACAGCAAAAAGTAGACAATGCAGATGCATTGCGTCCAAATGATTCGACATTAGGTGCTCGCGATTTTTCTTATCAAGTTGCCAATGATGGCAACTTTATGTTGAACGAAATCAATTACTCGATCAAACAACCTTTTGAAAATGTTCCTGAAATTAAACCTTATCTATCTTATGGAAAATACTATAAAGATCAGCAAGGATATCTTGATTCAGAACGAATCAATGCTGGGGTGTATTTCTTCTATAAAGACATTGGTGTTCAAGCAGAATATATCATTAGTAAAAATGACCCTGCTGTTGGTGGCAGTAGCACTTCACTCGCTCAAGGTGATAATCAAGACACCAATAAAATGTTTGCCTTTTCAATTGGGTACTTTTTCTAAAACCTGATTTTTAATATTCTATTTGTCTAATCCATAAAAATAAGTACAGGATAAATTTCCTGTACTTATTTCGTTAATCCGACTTAAGCATGCGCTTCTTTGGCTTTAGACATAGTCAATGCTAAATCTTCAATCATATCTTCCTGACCACCAACCGTACCACGACGCCCTAACTCCATCAAAATATCACGTGCAGATACACCATATTTTGCTTCAGCGCGTTTTGCAAACAATAAGAAAGATGAATAAACACCCGCATAGCCTAACGTTGCTGCATCTCGGTCTGCACGAATTGGATTGTGCATCATTGGAATAACAAGGTCTTCTGCAATGTCTTGTACTTTAAACAAGTCGATGCCAGTTTCCATTTTCATACGGTTAGCAACAGCGACAAACAATTCAAGCGGTGTATTGCCTGCGCCTGCGCCAAGACCAGCAGATGCCAAGTCAATACGTATTGCACCTGCATTTACAGCTGCAACAGAATTTGCCACACCCATACCTAAATTATGATGACCATGGAAACCAATTTCTATATTTGAATCTAAACTTTGACGTAAAGTATCAATACGATCTGTGACATCATTTGGCAACATATAACCAGCAGAATCGGTTACATAAATACAGTTTGCTCCATAAGATACCATCTTTTTCGCTTCTTCTAGAAGATGCTCAGGAGATGCCATATGCGCCATCATCAAAAAGCCTACAGTATCCATACCCAACTTACGAGCAGCAGTAATATGCTGCTCTGAACAATCTGCTTCTGTTGAATGTGTAGCCACACGAATGGTAGAAACACCAATTTCATGCGCCATATGCAAATGATCAACCGTACCAATTCCAGGAAGTAACAATGCAGTGACTTTGGCATTTTTCATCAACGGCACAACAGCAGATAAATACTCTTCGTCTGTTGCAGCAGCAAAACCGTAATTTACTGAATTTCCACCAAGACCATCACCATGTGTCACTTCAATCAGTGGGACTCCAGCATCATCAAGTGCAGTTGAAATGGCAATCATTTGCTCAATAGAGGTTTGATGACGCTGCGGATGCATACCGTCACGTAGTGTCATATCATTAATAATAATTTTAGACATGGTATTCATCCTTAAGCTTCAGTGGTTTGATTCGCAATGAGACGTTCAGCAAACATTTCAGCAGTACGTGCAGCAGCTGCCGTCATAATGTCCAAGTTCCCAGCATATTTAGGTAAATAATCACCCAAACCTTCAACTTCTAAGAAGATTGAAACACGGTTACCATCAAATACAGGACCATTTACAAGTTTATAACCTGGAACATATTTTTGAACGTCCTTAATCATGGCATGCACAGATTCCGTAATTGCAGCCTGATCAGGCTCACCTTCAACTAAACAATGTACGGTGTCACGCATCATGAGTGGGGGCTCAGCAGGGTTAATGATAATGATCGCTTTACCTGCCTTCGCACCGCCAACCTGCTCAATTGCACCCGCCGTGGTACGAGTAAATTCATCAATATTTTTACGTGTCCCTGGTCCAACAGATTTTGTCGATACAGTGGCAATAATTTCGCCATAGTTCACAGACTGAACACGTGAAATAGCAGCAACCATTGGAATTGTTGCTTGACCACCACATGTCACCATATTCACATTCGGTACTTCGCCTGCTTCAAGCAAGGCTTCAAGATTGACTGGAGGTACACAAAATGGACCGATTGCAGCAGGTGTTAAGTCGATCATCAACACGCCAAGTTCATTTAACTTACGACTGTTTTCAGCATGCACATAGGCAGATGTTGCATCAAAAGCAATTTTGATTTCATCTTCTAGAACGTGAGGAAGTAACCCATCAACACCATCACTTGTGGTTTTAATACCCATTTTTTCAGCACGAGCCAAACCTTCCGATGTTGGATCAATACCCACCATCCATACTGGCTCCAACCATTCACTGCGTTGTAATTTATAAAGTAAATCTGTACCGATATTACCTGGACCAATCAAGGCACATTTAATTTTTTTCATGAACGATATCTCTTCAAAATAGCGTGATCAGACAGCACTCAAAAACTCTTACTTTTCTTTTTAATTGAAAATGTAGTCAGTTTTAATGAATTCATACTGTCGATGTAAAATCTTATTCCGCAGCGAATGCCGCAGTTACTGAACCAAAACCTTCAATTTCAACAAGGAATTCATCACCGGCATTGGCAACAACCATTGGCCCAAGCGCACCTGTTAAAATGATGTCACCTGCAAGTAATGGACGACCACGGCGTACCATCTCATCGGCAAGCCATACAGCAGCATTGAGTGGATTCGATAAACATGCTTTACCGATACCTTGAGAAACCACTTCCCCACGACAAGTCATAGTCATTTTGCAATTTACAAGGTCAAGATCTTCAAGTTTCACAGGACGTGAACCCAAAACATAAGCTGCAGAAGATGCGTTATCTGCAACGGTATCAATCAATGAAATTTTCCAATTTTCGATACGGCTATCGACTACTTCTACAGCAGGCAATGCATATTCAGTTGCACTGATAATATCTGCGTAAGTGTGTTTTTCTTGAGTTAAATCTTTATTGATAACCAAAGCAATTTCAGCTTCAACTTTTGGCTGAATCAGTAATCCTGTCGGAATCGCTTCGCCATCGCCATACGACATGTCAGCAAATAACATACCAAAATCAGGAGAGTCCACACCCAATTGCTTTTGTACCGCAACTGACGTTAAACCAATTTTACGACCCACTAAACGACGACCTTCAGCTAACGCACGTTGTGTATTTACTTCTTGCACAGCATAAGCAACATCCACATCTGCACTTTCACGACCCAATTGTGGGCGCACAGGTGCAATCGCATTTTTTGACAATTCAGCTTCTCTTAAAGCCAAAGCAACCACTTCAACACTTGTTTCAACAACAGCAGAATTCGACATCATGTTTCCTTAAACTGCAAAATGGGTCAGTCACGTTTTAGAGGGCTGAATTTCTACATATAACATGTGAAATTTGACGTAAATATGGTGCAGATCATCTATGCAGTTTACCCACATCTAACCACTTCATATTTTAAAACGTGTACTTTTATAAACAGTTTAAGCATCGAGAAATTGCTGTTTTTGTGCCAATACTTATTTTATTTATGACAATAGTTAGAACCTATAAATCTTGTCTACCGTTTAGACTGAAACAAACATGCTTTAAAAATCAATAACAAAAGTAATTTAAGTATTCAATATTCATTATTTATCCTTTTTGAAAAAAATAGCATCTACGACTAAATGCTAATAAGGTGAATTTTAAAACATCCTCAATCTGTAAAAACTCACATAGCATTTGATTGATGACGAATATAAATAACACCGAAAAATATGCAAAAAAAAGCCGTATTTAAAAGTTAAAACTTTCCAATACGGCACTGATTCATTCAAAATATATTTTATTTTAAATACACATAAAATCGGAAACTTAGATTGCCTCTTTCATGCGTATTTGTGCATTTAAAAATTGATGTAAAGTAGCGACATCAGCTACAACGGCTAATGGATGAAATGACTGTAAAACTGCGGGCGTATGCACGCCATAATTCACACCCACACGAGGCATCGCAATATTCTGAGCCATTTCTAAATCATAAGAAGTATCACCAACCATAATCGCATGTTCAGCTTTTACACCTGTAAATTGTAAAATTTCAGCTAACATCAGCGGATCAGGTTTTGACTTGGTTTCACTTGCAGCACGAGTAATTTCAAATAAATCCTGACTTTGTGTTTGCGTTAAAACACGATCAAGACCACGGCGGCTTTTACCGGTTGCGACTGCCAATTTTACATTTTGACTTTTTAAGTCCTGCAACATTTCAGCCACACCATCAAACCAACGATCATCTGTAGAATTTACAACATAATGATCGCCATAACATTTTAGAATATCAGCATGTAGCTCAGGCACTTGAGGAAATAAAACTTGCGCCACCTCAGGTAAACCTAAACCTATGATACTTTTAGCATCTGCTTCTGTCAGTGGTTGATCAAACTGTTTTGCAGCAAACATTAAGCTCGCCACAATTTGTCCAACTGAGTCAAATAGTGTTCCATCCCAGTCAAAAATAATCAGTTCCACAGGTTTTTGCATGATGACTCCAATATTTGATTCAACTGATAATCTTCTCTTTGATCTAAGAGCATTTCCCTCTTTTAAAAAAAGAGGGATTAAGAGAGATTTAAAATAATAATGACACAGTGACTCATTTAAATTTTTCATTCATCCAAATTTGTCGGTGTTTCTTTGTCTTTTTTCTGCGCACGGAGCTGAGCAATTAAACTTTGCATATCTTCAGGCATCGGTGCTTCAATCACAGGATAACCTGGAATTTCTAAACGCATTGCATGTAGACATAAACGGCGTGCTTTTGGTCCACGATATTCTGTTTCATGACCATATTTATCATCACCAATAAGTGGATGACCAATGCTCAAGCCATGTACACGAATTTGATGGGTACGACCTGAAAGTGGTGATGCATACACAAGTGTTGCATGCATAAAACGTTCTTGTACATTCCACTGTGTTTTCGACTCTTTACCTTCTGTCGATACACGTACACGGCGTTCGCCATTTGATAATTCATAACGATGCAATGGTTGATCAATCAATTGACGATCTAAACTTACCTGACCTTTAGTAATCGCTGCATAGGTTTTTTTAATTTTATGTTCACGTAAAAAATCTTGTAGCGTTTTCAAAGTACTGCGCTTTTTAGAAATCATGACCAAACCAGATGTATCACGGTCAATACGATGAATCAGCTCTAAATACTTTTTACCTGTTGCCGCACGTAAGCCTTCAATTAGACCATACGCCACGCCACTACCGCCATGTACGGCAATACCTGAAGGTTTATTGACAACTAATAAACCTTCATCTTCATACACGACACGAGTAAGCAAACTTTGTGCAACTTTATCAGATACAGGTGCAGCATCTTCTTTCTGTTCAAAGAAAATTGGTGCAACACGAATTTGATCGCCAATTGCAAGTTTGCTTTCAGCTTTAACACGTTTCTTATTGACCCGTACTTGTCCTTCACGAATTAAGCGATAAATGCGGCTTTTTGGCACACCCTTAAGGCGAGAAAATAAGAAATTATCAATCCGTTGACCTTCTTGATACTCGTCAACTTCAAACCAAGTTACATTTTGCCATTCTTGCGTAGAATTCATACAGTTAGGAGATCCAATAAAAAACGAAATTTTGATTAAAAACTGATCATTTAGACTATACTTTTCATACAAAATAAGCCTCTAGCCCATAGGCAGATGATTCAAGGTTTGCTATAGTCAGCGCACGGATACCACCGTAAGTGAAATTTAGTGTGATCTTTTTCAAAAAATGAGAATGTCACACACAGTATAAAATTCACGACAGATACGGAAAGGTCCCAAAAGAATATGCCGACGCCGAAGGCTTTATTATATCGGCAAAAAGACAAACTGTTGCGTTTAATTGTATTTAAAGTACAAAAATCAGTTTGTTTAAAAATATATGTCGCCAAACTGGTCATAGTCCAGCGATTGGTTTTAAACATAAACTGAAACACATCAGACAAGTTGCTTTCTTTAGAGTGTTATTCAGGACATAAGTGATTGAGGCATTGGAACTGCACATTTTGTAAAGATACGATGATAATTCCGTATCAAGACGCTCTCCAAATAGAGACGCTCTTCGAGCAATGTGACAGTGGAAAGACGACTACATTCAGTCATCCAATGCACCACTTCAAGTACCAGTGAAAAACTCAAAACTTTAATTGTGCAAAGATTAAAGAAGTAACGCAGCATCAAGCAAGATAGATCGGTATCAAAACCAACTTAAGTATCTAAAAATACAACAAGTTGGTTGTAACCTTAAATCATCAAGGATGTTTCTATGATTTAAGTGTTGATCCACCCAAATTGTAGATGTTCGCTTCACTTAAAATAGCGATTTGTCGGTGTGAATCACTACACTATTAGGTGTTACACCCATGAAACGTATGCTGATCAATGCAACACATGCCGAAGAAGTTCGCGTTGCACTCGTTACTGGTCACCGTCTATATGATTTCGATTTAGAAAATCGTACGCGTGAACAAAAGAAAGCCAATATTTACAAAGGTCATGTGACTCGCGTTGAACCCTCGCTTGAAGCTGTATTCGTAGAATATGGCGCAGGTCGTCAGGGCTTCCTATCGATGCGTGAAATTGCCAATACTTACTACAAAGCCGATCCTCGCCAAACAAGCAACATTCGTGAACTCATCACGGAAGGTACAGAGCTGTTGGTTCAAGTTGAAAAAGAAGAACGTGGTAATAAAGGCGCTGCACTTTCAACTTATATTTCACTTGCTGGTCGTTATTTGGTTCTTATGCCAAACAACCCGAAAGGTGGCGGTATTAGTCGTCAAATTTCAGGTTCTGTACGTGAAGAATTGAAAAATATGCTTGCATCGCTCAATACACCTCGTGGTATGAGCGTGATTGTACGTACTGCAGGTATTGGTCGCAGCCAAGAAGAATTGCAATTAGATTTGCAACACTTACTTGATCTGTGGGCACAAATTCAAAATACTGCAACATCAGGTCCATCGCCAATGTTGGTTCATCAAGAAGCGGGCGTGGTAACACGTGCAATTCGTGATTATTTACGTGATGATGTTGCTGAAATCCTAATTGATAATGAACAAGCATTTGGTGAAGCGTATAACTTCGTTAAAGCAGTTATGCCAAATCAGTTAGACAAGTTAAAAACATATACATTAAACGAACCATTGTTTGCACATTTCGGTATTGAAAGCCAAATTCAGACAGCCTACGAGCGTGAAGTTAAACTTCCTGCTGGTGGTTCGATTGTGATTGATCAAACTGAAGCATTGGTTTCAATTGATATTAACTCTGCAAAATCAACTCGTGGTCATGATGTTGAAGAAACAGCATTAAACACGAACCTTGAAGCAGCAGAAGAAATTGCGCGTCAATTACGTTTACGTGATATTGGCGGTCTTGTGGTGATCGACTTTATTGATATGACCAAAGAGCGCAACCAACGTATGGTTGAAGCCAAACTTCGTGAAGCAACACAAAGTGACCGCGCTCGTATCCAATTCGGACAATTGTCTCGTTTTGGCTTAATGGAAATGAGTCGTCAACGCCTGCGCCCTTCTCTTGAAGAGGCAACGGGTTATGTATGCCCTCGTTGTCATGGCACGGGTATGGTTCGTGACTTACGTTCTTTATCTTTATCCATTATGCGTAAGGTTGAAGAGATTGCATTACGTGAACGTCACGGTGAAGTTCAAATTCAAGTCCCTGTTGAAATTGCTGCATTCTTATTGAATGAAAAGCGTCACAGCCTTGTTTATTTAGAACAAACTTCGGGTGTACGTGTCACTGTATTGCCACATCCACATTTAGAAACGCCACATTACGAAATTTCATATAATCCTGAAGGCTTTGCACCAACAAGCTATGAGCGTACTGAAGCAACACGCTTAAGCGAAAAAGAGTTGGGTTATGAGTCATCTGAGTGGCACTTAGAAGAAGAGCATGTTCATACAGCAGCTCCTGTTCAAAGTAATAACAATAAATCACAAAGAAAACCGACTGCACAGCAACCCGTTCAACAACAAAATGCTCAGCAATCACAACAACGTGTTCAACAACAGCGCCCTCAACAGCGTCAGCAAAATGTTCAAGCACAAGCAGAAGTTGCATCATCAAGCCCATGTGCTTGGTTAGAAAATTTGTTTGTACAAAAACAAGCGCGCACTGTAGATCAGTCACGTACGGCAAACAATGCAGCAGCAGCAATTGAGCAAATGATCAATGGCGGTGCTGTGAGCCGTGGTCAGTTTGGTCAGGTCAATACCAACACAACCGTCAATACACCTGTTGCAACTCCTGCTGTTGTAGAAACTGCTCCTGTTGCTGAAACCAATGCTTATTTGTCTCCTGCTCGTGCACAAGACAATCAGCAACATCACTACACTGAAAAATCTTATGAAAAATCAGTAGAACGTGATGACAAACCTCAGCGTAACAACAAAAAACGCAACAATCCAAATCACAAACAAAAAGAAGTTCGTGAGCAAGCACCTGAACAACATCATCAGGTGATTGAGGAAGTTGTACAAACACCTCGTCAGGAACAGCGTCACGAGCAACGCCAAGAACCACGTGAACAACAAAAGCGTCCAAACCCAAAATCACGTCATGAGCGTCAGCAACAAGATCGTGAACAACAGTTTGATGCTCCTGTTGAACAACAATCTGTTCCGCGCCGTGACCGTAACAATCAACAACGTCCAAACCGACCAAACCGTCACCGTGACCCAAATGTCTTCAATGAAGATCAGCAAAGTCAAAGTAATGCCCCTGTTGCACAAGCAGTAGAAAAAATTGCACCACAACAAGCGCAGGTAAAAGTCGACCTTGTTGATGCACCACGTCATGACAACATGAAAACTGCAATGGTCGTTAATGTTGATAATGAACGTAGTGAAATTGTTGCATTAGCACCGCAGCACGTTAAAGTGGCAGCGCAAGTCCAAGCTCAACCTATCGTAACTGCTGAAGTTGTTGCAACCGTTGCTGAAGTTATCGTTGAAGCAGAAGTACCACGTACACCTGCAACAACTAAACAAGAGAAATCACGTTCTACAGACATTCGTGCGAGCAATGATCCACGTCAACGTCGTCGTCAGCAACGTGAAGTCGCAAAAACTAAAGCTGCTGCACCAAAGTTAAACCCTTCACAAGTTCCAACTTTAGGTCAATACACGATTGGTAGCTTAATCCGCCATGTTTATGGTAACGATTGTGCCGTTCTGATTGAACAGTTTGGTTTAATTCCAACATTTAACCGTGCTTTGCTGAAATTCACAGAAGAGTTTGCAGCAAACTTAACTGCTGAAACTGTTGAAGTCGAAGTAGAGAAAAAGCCTGTTACTCGTGATGCTGTTGTGACTCAAGTCAAAGTTGAAGCAGAACCTGCACCTATGCTTGATCTAACACCGCCAAAAGCTGTGTCTGATACACGTGTAGCAAATGATCCTCGTGAACGTCGTCGTTTAGCAAAACAAGCAGCTGAGCAAGCACACGAACAAGCAAAGCATGCTCACATTGAAGAAGTAGCTCAACCAAGCGTTGAAGTAACCGAAACAGTAGTTGAAGATATTGTTATTGCTGATGATCCTGTAACAGAAACTGCCCAAGCTGAAACTGTTCAAGCAGAAGAATCTACCGTTGAAGCAATTATAGATGCTGCTCCTACTGAAGAAGAAACTGTTACGATTGATTCAGCCGTTACACCGACTGAATCAACTGGAATTGCTCTAACTGAATCGGTTACTAAGCAAGCCGTCAGTACAGATGAAGCACAAACAGACACATCTAGCGAAACAACAGATAAGGTGGATGATGAAAAACCTGTTCGCCCACGTCGCCCACGTGGTCGTCCACCAAAGAAAACACCAGTCGCGGAGTGATTGATCTTTAGATCAATTGCACAAATGCGATAAAATAAAAAAAACCAGTCATTCCGATGACTGGTTTTTTTTGTTATTTTAAGGATATTTTTAACCTTTTTATTAAATTAGGTTGATTGCACTAGTTTTTAACCTATAAAAAGACAGGTGTATAAAAGCGCAAATATTTTGCTTCAAATCGGCATGATTGGATTACGAAAAATAACAGGATTTCTATGAGCCAGACACCACAAAATGACTTAATCAGCATCTCTGATGTTGTTTCACATCTACCAAAATTTCTCCACAAAGTACCTCATTTACTTACAGGTTTGTCACAAGCTTATATTCGCACTGCAAAAACGCCTACAGGTTTAGGATTGGCATTTGAACGTGCAGTTAAACGTAATCCTTACGGTGATGCATTACTCTTTGAAGAGCAGCGCTATAGCTACCAAGACTTAAATGGTTGGGCAAACCAAATTGCACACTATTACCTATCTATTGGGTTAAATAAAGGTGATGTTGTCACTGTCATTATTGAAAACCGTGCCGAACTTATTGCAACGGTCATTGCTCTTGCTAAAATTGGGGTAACTTCTGCGCTTGTGAATACATCACAAATAGGCAAAGTTTTGTCACATAGCATCAACCTTGTTAATCCTGTGGCCCTTATTATCGGTGATGAATGCCGTGAAGCTGTTGATGAAATTCGTCAAGATTTAAACATTCCTCCTAATCGTTTTTATTGGTTTGCAGATCAACCCACACAACAAGACAAAGGTACAGCACCTAACGGCTTCCAAAATCTTGCTGAAATTGTTGATCAATTTCCAAAATTTAATGTACCGACAACACATAAAGTCCAAGGTTCAGATGGTTTATTCTACATTTACACATCAGGTACAACAGGCTTACCAAAAGCCGTAATCTTTACCAACAGTCGTTGGACACTCGCTTACGGCACGTATGGTCACATTCTCAACTTAAAAGAAGATGATGTAATGTACTGCACTCTACCGCTTTATCATGCTACAGGTATGGTGGTGTGTTGGTGTGGTGTGATTGCAGGGAGTTCAGCACTTGCAATTCGCCGTAAGTACTCCACTTCACAGTTTTGGCCCGATGTTAAAAAATATAATGCTTCTGCAATTGGTTATGTCGGTGAGCTATGCCGTTATCTGATGGATGCACCTATTTCAGAACTTGATCATTCACATCGTGTAACCAAAATGATTGGTAATGGTATGCGTCCAAACATTTGGAGCAAATTTAAAGAGCGTTTTGGTGTAGAAGAAATTTTAGAACTTTATGCATCAAGTGAAGGTAATGTCGGTTTTAGTAATATCTTTAACTTTGACAATACCGTGGGCTTTTCTCCAACACCGTATGCCATTATTCAATTCGATAAAGAAAAAAATGAAGCCATTCATGATGCAAAAGGCTTTTGTAAAAAAGTCAGCAAAGGTGAAGTCGGTTTATTGATTGGTAAAATTACCAGTCGCTCTCCTTTCGATGGTTACACCGATCCTGAAAAAAACAAATCTGTAATTATGAAAGATGTCTTTAAAAAAGGAGATTCGTACTTTATTACGGGTGACTTAGTCCGTGATATTGGTTTCCGTCATGCACAATTTGTCGATCGATTAGGCGATACTTTCCGTTGGAAAGGTGAGAATGTTTCAACTACAGAAGTCGAAAATATTGTCAGTGAATATCCTAAAATTGCAGAAGCAGTCGTTTATGGTGTCGAAATTCCTGAAACCAATGGTCGTGCAGGCATGGCAGCCATTACCCTACTTGATGGCATGACACTCTGCGAGCAAGATTTAACTGACATGGTTCAAGTGTTCAAAAAAAATCTTCCTGCTTATGCTGTCCCTGTGTTTTTACGTATACAACAAACCGTTGAAACCACTGGCACATTCAAATATCAAAAAAACAAGCTGAAAGATCAAGGCTATGATTTAAATCAAACTTCGGACCAACTACTTGTGCTATTGCCCTCAGCCACAGCATATACCGACTTGACTACTGAAATCCAAGCCAATATTGCATCTTACAAGTATCGTTTCTAACCCAATAGCGCTTATTTTTTGAGTGAAAAAACAAAAGTTGTTGTATTTATAAGCAAACACCAACAACTTTTGAATTTTTTACTTGCGCTCAATGGAGATCTTGCTACAATACGCTCCATCAAATGCAGTGGTGCTAGAACAAAATTCTTGCACTAAACATTAAGATTTCATCTAAATGTTTGCTCAGGGTCGTTAGCTCAGCTGGTAGAGCAGCGGACTTTTAATCCGTTGGTCCCGCGTTCGAATCGCGGACGACCCA
>NZ_JBLYZK010000034.1:0-28794 GCF_048551395.1 Acinetobacter sp. TY1 | reverse complement strand
GCGAAATTGGTAGACGCACTGGATTTAGGTTCCAGCGCCGCAAGGTGTGAGAGTTCGAGTCTCTCCGTCCCCACCATTTATTTAAGTGTTTAATATTTGAGATTAATCAAAGATTTATCTAAGTATTAAACACAAGGAAAGGCAGAATGATTATTCTGCCTTTTTTTATGCCTGTATATTTTAGATTTTGATAAATTGTTCTAAAGGTAAATATATACACAATAAAAAAGACCTGAATGATTCAGGTCTTAATTAAAGCAAAATAAACATTCCATTTTTAAAAGTGTAATCTTTTAACTTTTCATGAATGCGCAATGCAAAATTTGAAAGAGAGTGTTAGGGTAAGGTATTTAGTTTGCAATCTTAATTTAAGTTGATCACAGAATGCCAAAACAGTAGTCATTAAAATAGGGTGTTAAGTTACGCCTTTAAATGGTCTTCAAACTCTTCACCTAGCTGAAATGCAAGATTATTTCCCGCAAGATCACAAGTGACTAAGCCGTATTCTTTTTTAAAGCTGAATGTAAATCCTTTATTATCAGTTAAATTTTTGACTGAATACCCAAGCTTTTCAAGCCAGATACGAAATGCAATTAAATTTTTAGCTTTAACAACTTTTTTCATGGAGTTTCTCCTTCATTCCTTGGCTATTTAAAATAGATAGGGGTGCTCTGAATTTTTTAAAGGGGCATTCAAATTAATATTATTTTTTTATCATATTTTTTGAGCATAATGTATGTGTGTTGTGGTAAGAAAATGTTTTATTTTGATGATTTATATTTAATTTAAATACTTTTATATTTTTATAAAACATTGATTTATATAGATGTGTGTGTTGTTTTTGAAGTAGCTAAGGAAGATTTTGAAACAATTTAAATGTATAAATCATTGTGTAAAAAATTATGTTTATTTGCACATAATTTACTCTTGGAATACTCAATTGTTGATCAATAAGCGGGCTGGTATTTATTTTTTTTGATTATATTTAAAGAGGTTGCTTAATATTTAGGCTAAACTTAAAATTTGTTGTAAGAATTCATCTGAGAAATATAAAAATAAGCTGATTTGGCATTCAAAGCATAGTAATTTTGAATTTGGAATGCCAAATGAATTTCAGCAGAAAATGTTGTCTTTGAATCTATCTTTAGAAATTATCTTTCAATGCTCGAATGCGTGCAAATTCAGCAGGACTATCAACTCTTAAAAATGGATTGGTTTCAAGTTCCAGTTCAATTGTGCTAGGCAGTGTAATTTCACCTCGTTCACGTTGTGCTCTAATTTCGGCAGCACGGTTTTGAATGGCATGATTATCGGGTTCAATATGTAGCGCAAACTGTGCATTCGACAGCGTATATTCATGTGTACAATAAACTTTTGTGCGTGGTGGCAGTGCTGCAAGGCGATTGAGTGAGTGATAGAACTGCTCTGGTGTTCCTTCAAACATACGTCCACAGCCCATTGCAAAGAGGGTGTCACCGCAAAATACGCTATCCAGTTCATCAATAAAATACACGATATGCCCTAAGGTATGACCAGGTACAGCAATAATTTCGATGTTTAAACCTTCAAATTCAAAATGATCATCATGGTTTAGAGGATGACTGATAAAAGGAATATGACTCAATTCTTCTCGTGGACCATATACTGCAATTTGATGTGCTACCTGTAATTCAGGCACACCACCAATATGGTCTTTATGCCAATGGGTCAGCCAAACTTGTGTCAGATTCAATTGATGATTTTGGCAATATTTAGTCACTAAATGTGCTTCGGTGGGATCAATTGCAACTACATTTTTCGTAAATGTATTTTCAATTAACCAAATGTAGTTTTGCAGTTGATTTTGAACATCAATCACATGAATTTTAAATGACATTTTGAATTTCCCTGCATATTTTCATCTTTATATCTAAAGTGAGTATATCAAGCTCTATAAAAAAGATGTATGTAATCTATACATTAGATTTTTTTAGTGAAATGGGAAATGAATTAAATATGCATGGGCGTGTTTATTTTTTGATTGATTCATTCGAAAATTGATGAATATTCACAAAAAATTGTTGCAAAATTTATACAAATACTAATAATAACAATTCTCATTAATATTAAGAATCTGTGTTATGCCCTATCGGTTATCTATACTTGCATCTGCAATTTGCTGTGTGCTTTCAGTATCGCAGTCATATGCAGTTGGAAATCAGGCGAATATGAATGAAGAAGGTAACAATGAGGTCAATCGCTCGGACAAGTCTCAATCTACAGTGTCGAAAATGACGCCAATAGTTGTTTATGCATCGAGAGTATCTGAAGTGGGTCAGAGTATTTATAACCAAGAACAATTACAGCGTGTGCCCAATACACAAAAGACGATGACTGATTTTTTAAAGGTGAATCCGAACGTACAGTTTGGTAATGGATCACTTGCAAGTGGTCGACAGGGAGAGCTTGATGCATCGGATATCAGTATTAATGGAGCGTTGTTTTACGACAATAAATTTTTACTCAACAATGTCAATATTGGTAATAGTTTAAATCCTGCCTCTGGTTTGATAGATAATACAGTGGACGGGCTTGCAGGTTCATCGTTAAATGCCAATATTAATATGGATCTAATCTGTGAACTTGAAGTGCTTGATAGTAATGTCAGTGCTGAATATGGCGAGTTTACAGGTGGGGTAGTGAAGGCGAAAACGTGCGCACCAAAAACTGAAATTGGTCAAATACATGGCAAAATAAACTATGATTTTACCAGTAGTGATTGGACAAAATTTAATTATATTAGTCCTGAAGAACAAGAAAAATTTGAGCAAGGTTCAGATATTGATTATCAAAAAGATTTTGTAAAGCAAGGTTTGAGTACTCAGCTTTATGGGCGTGCTTCAGAAAAATTGGGTTTAAGTTTAGCTGCGTCTCGTCGTTGGTCTGATATTGAAAAGAAATCAGATTTTGATGCTAGTGAGAATTATGATCAAAAACGTATTGCTGATGATTTTTCAGCAAATGCTTATTATGACTTAAATGAAAATCAACAGCTTAAATTAGGTTTGTATTATCAAAATAGTCAGGGTGAAAAGTACGTTTCAAGTTTAAAAGACGGTGGTTATCAGACCAATATTGAAAACTTAGCACTTGATATGGAATTGAAAAGTACCTTTGATCATGCTGTAGTCACACAAAATATTGTCTTGCAAAAACAAAGTAATCGGAAAGATTCAGATTCAAATGAAAGTGTGGCTTGGAATACATCACCCGATAAAAATTGGAATGCGAAAATCAGTAGTGAAGGTGGCTATGGTGCTTTAGAGATGGCTCAGGATAATTGGGAATATAACCTTAAATCCGTTTTTGATGAGATTACCTTTGCCAATGTGCATCATCAATGGACTATAGGGGCAGGTTATAGCCATATCAACGCAATATGGGATCGTCCTGAAAATATGTATCAATTTTTTGTACCCTCTAAAAATAATGGTTTAGGGACAGATACATGTACTTTAATTGACGGAAGTGTTGATACACATTGTGATCTGAGTTATGTGGGTAATGATGGTACAAAGGGGCAATACAATACGATTCGTAATGTCTATCAAGCAGGTACAGTCGATGTTCAGCAGGACAAGGGATATGCTTTTGTTGAAGATCAAATGAATTTGAATGATCAGCTCAAGTTGCGTTTGGGATTACGTCTAGATTACGACAGCATCAGTAAAAATAATAATATTGCACCACGTAGCCAATTGCAGTATTTCCCTTTTGCAAATGAGCGACTTGGTTTTACAACAGGTTGGAATCGTTATTATGCAAATAATGCACTTTTCACAGAACTGCAAGATGGTGTGAATCTTTTACGTATTCAGGAAAAACGTAAAAATTTAAATGCGGAATGGTTGCAAAATACGAGTGCAAGTGCAGGTACGGCAGTCAATCGTAGTGAGCTTGATACGCCATTTGCAAATGAGGCAGTTTTTGCAATACATTCCTTGTGGAATGGCTGGGCAATACAACTTAAATATGTCAATCGTGATAACCAAGATCAAATTCGTCGGCAACGGATCAGCTTGAGTCCAATTGTTGATATCTATGATAACAGTGGTGCAAGTAAAGCTGAAACTTATACACTAAGTCTTGCAAATCAAACTCCAATTCAATTTTTAGGTGCGAAACATAGCTTTAATTTTGCAGCTGATTACAGTGATATTCAGCGTAATTTTAATAGTTATGATGACAATATTTTTATTGATCAGACTTATCAGCAGTATATTTTATATGATGGTGAAGTGATTGATGAAGCGACACGTCCTGCGACTAATTTCGCAAGACCTTGGACAGTACGCGTGGGTTGGAATACTGAATTTACAAGTGTACCGCTGAAAATTAGTCAGTTCTTCCGTTATCGTTCAGATTATGATGCGATGGTCAGTTCAACAACTCCTGTGACAGAGCGTCCAATTGCATCAAATGGTGAAGTGGTTAAAACACGTTATGACAAAGAATCGTTGGGTAGTGCATTTAATTGGGATGTACGTGCAAGTTATGATTTTAAAGTTGGACGAGATGATCAGTTGACGTTGGGTTTAACCATCAATAATTTGACCAATAAACATAATAAATATACGCAAAATCAAGATAGTATGAAATCAAATTTAGGTTCAAATGGTGTCTATTCAGAGTCGGGTCGTCAGTTTGTTGCCGATATTAGTTATAAGTTTTAAAGTATGGAAAGAAAAATGAATTTTTTGAAAGTATCTCAACATATTTTAAATTGTGCGATAGGTTTGAGTATCGTAGTTGTGGCTCATGTGAGCCATGCTAATAGCACTGCACAGATTGCACCTAGGGTTGTTGATAAGACCTGTCAGGTGAATGAAAAAATTGAACGTAACGCGATTCCGAAGACGCCTCATAATATGAGTTTACCTGCTTTTGGGCAAGGTGTAATTGGTTGGGCAACAGGGCCTGAGGGTGCAAAAGCACGTTTTGAAAATATCCAAAAGCAGGATTTGAAAGCAATTCAGGAAAAAGGCACCACTTTGGCAATGGTTAAGGAATGGCAAGCTTTTTATGAAAATGAAGTGCAACGTAATCCATGTAATCCGACGGCGCCATATCGTGCTGAATTGATGAAAAAGATTGCATGGCTATGGGGGTAATTCATAAAAATAAGCGCTGATTTACAGGGGATTTAAATCATTTCTGAGAGTTATTATTACTCACCACCTAATCATTAAGATAGGTGGTTTTTATTTTACTTATTTGCATTCAGTATTTTATGATTACTTTCATAAAATAGGACTTGATTCTGATTTTTTGTATTTAAATTTACTAATTTCATCAAAAACTAAAGATGCTTCTTGTTGGTTGAGACTAATACCAAATGAAATTTTTTTAAATTTACTCTTTATGTGTAAGTTGCCTTTTGCTGCACTTGGTAGTTGATTTTTTGGAGCACTATATTCTGAATAATACATTTTTTCTAGATTTTCAAATAAAATTGTAGTGCTATCTTCATAATTTTTTGTGAGAAAATAGAGTGGAATATGTTTGATAATAATGATTTTATCATCATTAAGGTCAAGCGTTTCACTTCCTTTTCTTAGCCATAAGGTATGACTAATGGCGTGATAAGTGAATGCACTTACGCCGATAAGCCAAATCATTAAAAAACCTGCTGCATTTGAATCTGAACCAAAAAGAACAGCGTAAATAGCAAAAGATGCAGCTAACCAAAAAATGCCAACCACAAAAAAATTGACAAGGATATCCCCAATAAAAAGTGAGTGATCAAATTTGATATGAATGCTACAGCCGTTATTTTTTTGAAAGATTTTAACTTTGTTATTGGGTTGAGTTTTCATGTAATAGCTAATTTAAGTGAATGAGTTAAGTCGTTATTTTGTGAGTATAAAATGAAACCCTAGATAAAGTAAGACCCTCGAAAGAGGGTCTAATATAAATATTCAAAGGCTTATCTGAGTTTAGATAACCAATTCCCCGTGCTTTGAACAACTTGAACAACAACCAATAAAACAATAACAGTGAGTATAACAGCACTTGAATCAAAGCGTTGATAGCCATAAGAAATGGCGAGGTCACCAATACCACCACCACCGACAGCACCAGCCATTGCGGTTGCACCAATTAAGCTAATGGTTGCCGTTGTAAGGTTTAAAATCAGTGAACTACGTGATTCAGGAATGATGAATTTAAAAACAATTTGTGAAACTGTTGCACCCATCGCTTGAGCTGACTCTACGATGCCATCATTGACTTCTAATAAAGAGGTTTCGATTAGACGACCAATATAAGGACCAACATAAATGGTTAAGGGAACAATAGTCGCCCATGTGCCAATTGATGTACCAACAATAAACTTGGTCAGAGGAATAATCGAAATGGCGAGGATAATAAAAGGTAAAGACCGCAGGGCATTGACAATTGGATTTAGTATTTTGTAAATAAAGGCATTCGGTAAAATCCCTTCAGGTCGAGTCAGGTACAAACATATTGCCTGTAAAAACCCCCAAATCATGCCAAATAGCATTGCAAAAAATACCATGACACAGGTTTCTTGCATTGCTGTGACAAACTGATCCATGCTTAGTGAGCTTTTCCAGAAGGGAGCAGTGACTTGTGTCAGCCATTGAACAATCAGATCTCTCATACTTTAACTCCTGATTGCTCAACTTTTACGCCATTTTTCTCAAAGAAGGTGATTGTTTGTTGAATAATTTCAGCATCACCTAAAAGCTGAATAAACATTTGCCCAATCACTGAGCCATTAATTTCGGTCATATTGGCAAATAAAATATTCAGACTAATATCAAACTGTTTTATAGCAGCTTGTACCACTGTTTCCTGCGCAGATGTACCAAGAAACTGTAAGTTATAAATACTATTATGATTTTTATTTTCAAGATTATTCAAAATATTGACAGGCAATTGTTGCTGTAAAACCGTTTGAATAAAGGTTTTGGTGGTTGGGTGTTTTGGTTGGCTGAAAATTTCTAAGGTAGAGCCATTTTCAATCACTTTACCTTGTTCCATAACGGCAACATAGTCGCAAACAGATTCAATGACATCCATCTCATGCGTTACCATAACAATGGTAATGCCTTGTTCTTTGTTGATTTTTTTGAGCAATTCAAGTACAGACTGCGTTGTCTGAGGATCAAGAGCAGACGTTGCTTCATCACAAAGTAAAACTTTAGGGTGGTTGGCAAGTGCACGAGCAATACCGACACGTTGCTTTTGACCACCTGAAAGTTCATCGGGGTAAGCATCTTTTTTGTGTTTTAAATCAATAAATTCAAGTAACTCATTGAGGCGCTTTTGGCGTTCAGCTTTTGCCACACCCAAAAGTTTTAAGGGCATTTCAATATTATCTGCAACCGTTTTGGTTTGCATTAAATTAAAATGCTGAAAGATCATACCGATATTTGCACGTTGATGACGTAATGCATTTGCATCTAGGGCAGTGAAATCAGTTTGATTGATAATAATCTGACCATGCGTAGGGCGTTCAAGCAAATTGATTAAACGAATGAGCGTACTTTTACCTGCACCACTATAACCAATAATGCCGAAAATACTTCCCGCAGGAATGGTTAGGTTAATTTCATCAAGCGCACGTATGTTCTGACCTTTCAGTTCATAGTGTTTTGAAATATTTTTAAATTCAATCATATCGTCAGGAACTATGCAAAAATGAAAAAACAGGCAAATCTTCTTTGCCTGTTTGGTTGATCTTATTATAAAACTATTTTGATTCTGTAAGATAGCTTACAGGTTTATTTACATCGACTTTAGTTCCGCCAAAGTGTTCTTGAACATATTTGCCTACAGCCGCAACATGATAAAGTTCACCGACTTTTTTCAGTACAGCATCATCTTTACGAGATTCAGCCACAGCGAGTACGTTCACATTCATTTTTGTGCTTTGATCGGTTGGCTCATAATAAATTGAATCTTTTAATACATTTAAGCCGCCTTCCATTGCCAAGGTATTACCTAAAATAATCGCATCAACCTCATCTTTGGCACGTACCGCAGTTGCCATTTGAATCGGTTTAATCACAATTTTCTTCACATTTTCAGTAATATCAGCAGGTGTACCTTTTACGGTATCAAAACCATCTTTAAGCTTCACTAAGCCTGCAGATTGTAAAAGTAATAATGCGCGAGATTCATTTGCACCATCATTTGGAATGGCAATGGTTGCGCCTTGAGCGAAATCTTCAACTTTTTTAACTTTAGTTGAGTAAATACCCATTGGCTCTAAATATGTAGTTGCAATTGGAGCAATTTTGTCTTTATTCGACTCATTGAACGCAACAAGGTATGCATACGATTGGAATGCATTGATGTCCACTTCTTTATTTGCAACGGCAGTGTTCATTGCAACATAGTCAGTGAAGTTTTTCACTTCAAGCTTAATACCTGCAGCTTTGGTTTCAGGTAAAGTTGCAATATAACGCCAAATATCAGCATCTGAACCTGTTGATGCCATAACAACAGTTTGTTCTGCGCCTGCTTTCGCTTCAGTTGTTTCTGTTTTTGGTGCTTCTTGTTTACCACATGCGCTAAGGGTGAGCACAGATGCGCTGAACAGTACGCTAAATAGCTTTTTCATGTTTGTGTCCTGAAAGAGGAAATGCCTGCTTTTTATAGAAGTATGACATTCTCGACACGGATGTCGAAATTCAATTATTGCCGGAAATCACTTCCAGTTAAAATGGATTTTGTTGATTGAGAACCATGCTATTTTATTGTTGAATGCTATTCAAAAAAATAAAATTATTTTGGAAAACAATCTCTAAAGATTTATTAATCATATCAATAAATTTATCTTATACATAGTAGCTTGTGCATGCTACGACAAATGGGGTTGAGTTTATCATATGTCTATATTTTGAATAATTTGATAAGAAAAACAAATACTTTTATTGACTGTACTAAGGAGAGTGGTTGTATTTTATACTTATTCATAATATATAAGTTTTTTTTAGGTTGTTATCTTATTTTTAGATATAAATAATTTGAGTCGTCTAGTCGTGAAAAATGTCTAATTCTATTAATGTTTTTTCTATTCTATCTATTTTTAATCAAAATTGTTCCAATAACAGGTAGCCAAGGGAAGGTGAGTATTACGTATTCCATGTATAAATGCGAAGTGGAATGGACTTTTCGGAACTAAAAACTCCCCACCAAACCAGCTCTAATAAGATAATGATCAGCAATACACTGAGGATAATGCTCGGCATAAAACTGGTAGTTTTCTTATGGATTTTCTGAGCCATGTGATGTATGCACATGAATGTGGCAATGAAACAAACGTGTCCTAGGAGAAAAATAGAAATTCCTAAAAATGGTGAAATAAGTATAATTATAGCTTCTCTTAGTGCAGCGGAACCATTAGCATTATTTTGTCCTAAATCTATAATAAATATGTACCAGATAAATGGTAGAAGTGAACTTGCGATCCAAAAACAATGCTTTGTAAATAGGTGAATGTAAGTGTTTTTATACTGTTGATCAAATTTTGATATGATGAATCCTATTGGAATTATTAAAAAAATGTAAAAAAAAGAGAAATATACATAAAGCAAATTCAAAGGATATTGCAGTGATAATCCTGTATTAGTGTCAATTTGAGGTGAAGTGTATATGAAATGTTTGTGATCTTTTGGGTTGAATGAGCAATTAAGAACCCGCCTAAGCGGGTTCTTAAATACCTAAAACTTTATGTCATAAAACAAAGTTAAGCATTTTCACGAGCAATTGCACGGTAACCAATATCTTTACGATATTGAACACCATCAAAAGTTACTTTTTGACAAAGCTCTAATGCTTTAGCTTGTGCTTCACCAATGGTATTACCCAAAGCTGTTACGCATAGTACACGACCACCCGCAGTTACAATGTCTCCATTTTCAAGTGCTTTCGTTCCTGCATGGAAGATTTTTGCATCTGCCATTTCAGTATCTAAACCAGAAATCACATCATCATTGCTTGATGTTTCAGGATAGCCTTTAGATGCAAGAACGATACCGACAGTTTTACGCTCATCCCATTCAGCTTTGGCAGGTAAGTTACCTGCAAGACCTGCTTCAACCAGATCGACCAAAGATGATTTTAAGCGCATCATGATGGGTTGAGTTTCAGGATCGCCAAAACGACAGTTGAATTCGATGACTTTAGGTTGACCTTGAGCATCAATCATCAAGCCTGCGTATAAGAAGCCAGTGTATACATGACCGTCTTTTTTCATGCCTTCAACGGTAGGACGCATCACTTCGTTCATGGCTTTTTCGAAAACGTCAGCAGTTACAACAGGAGCAGGAGAGTAAGCACCCATACCGCCTGTATTTGGACCTTGATCGCCTTCAAAGATACGTTTGTGATCTTGAGAAGTCGCCATTGGTAAAATGTTGTCACCATCAATCATACAAATGAAAGATGCTTCCTCACCATCTAAAAATTCTTCGATGACGACACGAGAACCTGCATCTCCAAACTTATTGCCTGCAAGCATGTCATCAATGGCATCGAATGCTTCTTGATTGGTCATGGCAACGATTACGCCTTTACCTGCTGCAAGACCATCAGCCTTGATCACAATTGGCGCACCATTTTTTTCAACAAAGGCTTTGGCCGCAACAACTTCAGTGAATACGTCATAGAAAGCAGTTGGAATATTGTGGCGTTTAAGGAAGTGTTTTGCGAATGCCTTAGAGCCTTCAAGTTGCGCTGCAAATTGAGTTGGTCCCCAAATTTTAAGACCCGCTTCTCGACCTGCATTAACCACACCATTTACAAGAGGTGCTTCAGGCCCAACAATAACTAAATCAACAGCATTATTTTTAGCAAAGTCGATAATTGCTGCATTGTCTAAAATGTTTAAGGCAACATTTTCACATTTATTTTCAGTTGCAGAACCTGCGTTGCCAGGGGCTACAAAAACTTTGGCAACTTTTTCATCTTGAGCGATTTTCCATGCAAGTGCATGTTCACGACCGCCATTACCCAAAACTAAAATGTTCATCTAAAAATCCCTTAAAGAAAAGAATCCCACCTTGCGAAGCCATGCTTCTCCCCCTGTAAAAAAAAAGGGGCTTCACCAATAAAAACATACCTTTATTTGTGAAAATTCCCCCTTTGTTACAAAGGGGGATTTAGGGGGGTTAATAAATATGACTTTTAATCAATTAATGACGGAAATGACGCATACCTGTGAAGACCATTGCAATGCCAGCTTCATCCGCAGCTGCAATCGTTTCTTCATCACGCATAGAACCACCCGGCTGAATGATACATTTGATTCCTGCTTTAGCAGCATTATCAATACCATCACGGAATGGGAAGAATGCATCAGATGCCATAACTGCACCTTCAACCACTAAACCTGCATGTTCAGCTTTGATGGCAGCAATACGAGCAGAGTTTACACGGCTCATTTGACCTGCACCGACACCAATAGTTTGACGCCCTTTAGCATAAACAATCGCATTCGATTTTACATATTTCGCAACTTTCCAAGCGAAAATCATGTCGTCAATTTCAGCATCCGTTGGTGCAACCTTAGTCACAACTTTGAGATCATCTTTGGTGATCATGCCTAAGTCTTGGTCTTGAACCAATAAACCGCCATTCACACGTTTGTAATCAAGTTGAGATTGACGTGAATCAATTGCAGGAAGTTCACCACATACAAGTACACGGACGTTTTTCTTCGCGCCTGTTACTTCAAGTACGCCATCCGCAATACTTGGTGCAATGATGACTTCAACAAATTGACGATCAACAATCGCTTGCGCAGTTGCAACGTCTAATTCACGGTTGAATGCAATGATGCCGCCGAATGCAGATTCAGGATCGGTTGCATATGCAAGATCATAAGCAGCTGCAATACCATCTAAAGAAACTGCAACGCCACATGGGTTTGCATGTTTTACGATGACACAAGCAGGCTTAGCGAAGGACTTAACACATTCAAGCGCAGCATCAGTGTCTGCAATGTTGTTATAAGACAATTCTTTACCTTGAAGCTGTTTCGCAGTTGAAACAGAAGCTTCAGTTGCTGTTGATTCTACATAGAATGCAGCAGATTGATGCGGATTTTCACCGTAACGTAAATCTTGAACTTTATTGAGCTGAGTATTGAAAGTGCGTGCAAACTTATCAGCTTGACCTTCGTCTTTACCTACACGAGCGCCTAAGTAAGATGCAATCATGCCATCATACTGAGCTGTATGCTCAAATGCTTTAACAGCTAAGTCAAAACGCGTTGCGTGAGATAAAGCACCTTCGGCTTTAATTTCAGCAACAACAGTTGCGTAGTCAGACGCATTAACAATAATACCTACAGATGCATGATTTTTAGCAGCTGCACGAACCATTGTTGGACCACCGATGTCGATATTTTCAATCGCATCAGCAAGTGAACAGTTTGGTTTTGCAACAGTTTCAGCAAATGGATAAAGGTTCACAATGACAAGATCGATCGCATCGATGTTGTGTTCAGCCATAACAGCTTCGTCTAGACCACGACGAGCCAAGATACCACCGTGAATTTTAGGATGCAGTGTTTTGACACGACCATCCATCATTTCAGGGAAGCCAGTGTGCTCTGAAACTTCAACTACGGCAACATTGTTGTCTTTAAGCAACTTGTATGTACCACCCGTAGATAAAATTTCCACCCCAAGAGCAACAAGGTTCTGGGCAAATTCAACGATCCCGGTTTTATCAGAAACAGAGATTAAAGCGCGTTTAATAGTCATGATCTTCGTCAACAGTATTTAAGTCTAGAGATTGAATAGCTAAGCAAAAGCAGGTTAAAAAAAATGCCTGCGGAAGCCGCAAGCATTTTATCATTTATTCACTCATTAAACCGTGAGCTTTCAACTTTTTACGTAAAGTTCCGCGGTTTAGTCCGAGAATCTCGGCAGCGCGTGTCTGATTCCCACGCGTATATTCAAGAACGACAGATAAAAGAGGTTTCTCCATTTCTGCAAGCACCATGTCATAAACTTGAGATGGTTGTTCACCTTGTAACTGTGCAAAGTAGTGGCGAACTGCGCGGTCTACGTGAATACGTAGAGCAACATCAGACTGTGCAGTAAAAATAGGAGATTTGCTATTCATGCGAATTAATCCGAAAAATCAGATACCACTTGGGTAAAGTGATATAACAATGAGGTCTAAAAAAATCTGAGCCCCGTTTTAGATCCTAAAACGTTGGCTCTAAAACAAGAACTTTAGCTTGCCACAATTCGTGCAATTGAGCGAAAAATAAGCGTAACAATAGTTTAAAATTTGTTACAACGCTCTTTTGGGCAAAAAAACAATCTACGTGCGCGATATTCAAATATAAAGCACATCATTAGACTGTATTTGTTTTCTAAAATTGCGAGGAGTTTGCAGGACAAAGCTTTCGTGGCGCGTATCATACCATTGTCTTAGAAAAAATGAGCAAGAAAACTACATTTTTTTTCACTTTTTTTATGTTTTTTCTACTTTTAAGGATGAATTATTTCAAGATAATACTCATCAAATGCATTTCGTGATTTGTCAATTGTAAATTTGAACTTATATGGGCTATTTGATGGGATGCGATTAATACCACTGAGGCTTTCATTGAGATAATCTTTAGCAGTAATGGTTTGCGTTAAAATCGTTTGACCTTGAGCTTTGAGTGTAAGTTTAATGATCGGGACTTCTAAACTCTTTTTGTAGGTATTTAACAGAGATCCTGAAAACTGAGTGCTCGATTTACCTATTCTTTGTACTTTAATGTTCTCAACACGAATTTGATTGTAACGATCATCAATGGTGTCACAGTTTAAGAGATTACATGTTGTATTAAATGCTGAGTGTAAAGCAGGATGTTTGTCTAATAAAGCAGGATTGAACCACAGGATTTGAAAAACAAGTACAAGTAAGAGAGCAATGTTGATCAAACTCCAACAAAAATAATACAACGGTTTACGCGCTTCAAAGCGTTCCTGTTGACTATAGGTATGCCCATGCGCTTGTCCTGCTGAAAGGTTGAGCGAGGGAATGTTGGTCAATGGATCAAGATTAAATTGATTGAGGCTATTTAAATAAGTGCGTAAATCAATATTTGAGTTTTCAACTTTACGGTCAAAAATTTCAAGCACACTAGTTTCATGGTAAACCTTCTGCTCAGGAACAGGAACTGCTGAAATTTTAGTATGTGTTGGAGTCGATTGTTCTGTGATACCAGAGATTTCAGTTCTAGCAGAAGTGGTCAAATCAAGTGTCGTATTTTCTGTTGTAGATGCAGTCGTATGTGTTGTGTTGTGTGGTTGATCTAGATCGTCAGTATTGTTTTGTTCAAGTACACTTTCTGATGTCTGAACATTTACAGGAACAGGTTCAGCATTTTGCTTTGATTTTACAGAAGTAATGAGTTGCCCATTCTGTGAAAGATTGAGCAATGCATTAAAGTCAGTATTGCATTTTGGACAAGACACCATACCCTGAGCAACAGTAAGTTGTGGTACTGAAACTTTATAGGTCGTTTTACAGTTGGGGCAAATGGTTTGCTTGTCAGTCATACGTACACAATACTCTTATGATGTTATTTTCGTTTACCTGAAATACGACACCAAGTTTCATCTCGTTTTTCTACTTCTAATATATCAAAAAATTCAGAATAAACATCAGAAACATCAGATACTTGCTCTTCAATTACACCAGCAAGTGCGAACTCGCCATCAGATTTAATCAAAGTTGAGAACTCTTTAGCAAGCATCATGAGAGGACCTGCAAGAATGTTAGCAACAAAAACATCTGCTTTTTCGTCTTTAAGTTCAATATTGAACTCTTCAGGTAAGCCAACATACAGATTTTCAAGTACGCCATTGAGTTCAGCATTTTGTTTGGTTGCAAGTACAGCTTGTGGATCAATATCAGTCGCATAGACTTTTTTAGCACCTAAAAGTAATGCAGCAACGCCTAAAATACCTGAGCCACAACCATAATCGATGACAATTTTATCTTTGACGTCAGTTTTACCTAACCATTGTAGGCATAAGAATGTCGATGCATGGTTACCTGTACCAAAAGCCAAGCCTGGATCAAGTTTGATGTTTACAGCATCGGCTTCAGGTGCTTCCATCCATTCAGGAACAATCCAATATTTTTCTGCAATTTGAATCGGCTCATACGCATCCATCCATGTACGTTCCCATTCTTGGTCTTCCATAAACTCGCTACGCATTGGTTCAGTAGGAAGCTGGGTGCGAATAAATGTTTCTAAAGCTGAAACATCAATTTCTTCACCTTCTTCTTGTGCATAAATACCCGTTACAATGACTTTATTCCAAAGCGGTGTTTCGCCCGGAAGTGGTTCAAGTAAATCTTGATTTTCAGCATCATCTAAAGTGACACTCACTGCTCCAAGAGAGCTAAGTAATGTTTCAGTAAAATCAACTTGAGCTTGTTCAATAGTAATATGAATTTGTAACCACTTCACGAGTTATAACCTAAATATATTTTCATCAGTCGGCTATTGTAACGGATGCAACAACAGAACGACACCTCAAATCTTAGAGAAATGGGGATCCCTTATTGTTTATATCTTTATAAATTACAGTCCATGTAATAAGTTAATGTGATGATGCCGTATTTTCAATTGATGGTTGTTCGGTAAATCGATTCAGTGCAAAACCAAACAATGCTGCAAAAACATACATGAAAATAGAATACACTGCTGCAGGCATTGCAATGGTACTGCTAGCCATCACTGTAAGGGCAATCGTCATTGCTAATGTACTGTTATGAATGCCAATTTCAAATGCGCAAGCACGCGCTTGTGCTGTATTGATACCCAACATACGTGGGACAAAATAACCAATGGTTAGGCTGCATAGGCAGAAAATCACTGTTGCTAAACCTACTTGGGTTAAATATTGCATAATTTGAGTGCGTTCTTTGGCAATTGCACCAATAATAATGAGTACAAGGAAAACGACGGCAAAAATACGTAATGGTTTATTTAATTTTTCGGTGAAATGTGGCGCATAGTGACGAATCAGCATACCAATACAGACGGGTATAATAATAATGCCGAATACTTGTAGAATTTTACTGAACTCTAAGCTGATTTGTTGCCCATCATTCATAAAGTATTGAATCGAAAAATTCATAATTAATGGTAGGGTGAAGGCTGCGATTACAGAGTTAATTGCCGTCAGAGTAATATTGAGCGCAATATCACCTTTAAATAAGTAACTGAACAGATTTGCGGTACTCCCTCCTGGTGATGCTGCCAATAACATGAGACCAACAGATAAAAGTGGTGGCAGTGCAAGTATTTTGCAGATCATAAAGGCGATGCTAACCAAAAGTATCAATTGGCAAAAAAGTGCAATTAAAACAGCTTTAGGATGTTTGCTAACTCGAGCGAAATCTTTAGGGGTTAGCTCTAGACCTAGTCCGATCATAATAATAGATAATGCCAAAGGCAGCATGATGGTGATAATTCCGGAATCCATGTGGTTCTATCCTTTTTGTTTTTTTATAAAATTAATCTTCTTTAAACTAATGTATTTATTCTTATTTGGGTAGGTTTTTTGTGCCTTAATATATAAAGTAGGTATTTTCTCATGTAAGGCAAAACAATCATTATTTAAGTGATTGGACGGTTATAAAAAATGGATAAAAATAAAAAATGATTAACTTAGAGAAGATTTAAAATTGATGGAAAATTTTAAGTTAATTTTTTAACGAATGATTGTCTAAGCGAATGACTTTATCATTTGTATTAATAATAGAGGGTAGATTGGTTGTCGGCAGGCAGAACTGATTCATAAAATTAAATAGATATTCGCCTGAAGATATATAGAAAAAGTAACTTAATAGAAACTTTAAGTGTGGAAGCATATATTTCAAGCGGATATCTAGATTTTAATTGAATTATAGAAATAAAAGCATATAGGTAGATTTTGCCAATAATTTTCTCAATCCCTTTAGTGTTACACCAGAGTGCTTACCTTAAAGGTTATTGAGTTGCACCACCTGGAGGTGCAGGGAAGTGAAATTGAAGTTTACCATTTTCATTAGGTTCGCAGGTGCCGTTAAAAATTACACCTTTGTTAGCATATACAACCCAATCCCCTTGTTTTTTCTTACTACAGATTTGGATTTGTTTCTTCACTTCATTTTGAGAAGCGGTATCTTTGGCATGTGCAAAAGATACCGTAGCAACACAAAGTAGTGCTGATGAAATAATTTTTGCAATAGTGGTATTCATCATGTATTTCCTTTCATTAGATTTGAGAATCATTCAATTTGAGAAAAACTTGGATATATCACATCATCCTAAATGGACTGAATTTTAATCATAATTTTCTTTTTTCATTATTAATATGAACTTTTTACGATATTTTGCAACAGAATGTCACGGAGTGTAATAATGTTATTATTTCTTAATAATTGATGAGTTCAATAAAAATTAAAAACAGAGCAAAACTCAATTCAAAATTTTGCTACAATAGTCAGTCATTTTTAATCTCCTTTTTACGACTATGCATTATCCTAAAGTATACGATGTCATTGTGATCGGTGGCGGTCACGCAGGTACGGAAGCAGCATTGGCTGCGGCGCGTATGGGGCGACAGACACTACTATTAACACACAACATTGAAACTTTAGGGCAGATGAGTTGTAACCCTGCCATTGGTGGTATTGGTAAATCGCATTTAGTGCGTGAAATTGATGCCCTTGGTGGTGCGATGGCTTTGGCTGCAGATAAAGGTGGTATTCAGTTTCGTATTTTAAACTCACGTAAAGGTGCAGCGGTTCGTGCGACACGTGCGCAAGCCGACCGTATCCGTTATAAAGCTGCGATTCGTGATGTTTTAGAAAACCAAGCCAATTTGGATATTTTCCAACAATCAGCAGATGATTTGATTCTTGAAGGAGATACTGTAAAAGGTGTTGTGACACAAATGGGGATTCGTTTTGAAGCGAAAACCGTTGTCCTTACCTCAGGTACTTTTTTGGGCGGAATCATTCACGTTGGTTTGAATCAGTCTTCAGGTGGTCGCGCCGGTGATCCACCGTCAATTTCATTGGCGGCACGTTTACGTGAATTAAATTTACCAGTGGGTCGCTTAAAAACAGGTACACCACCACGTATTGATGCGCGTTCGGTTGATTTCTCTGTAATGACACCGCAACCAGGTGATTTTCCATCGCCGACTATGTCGTTCATGGGCGATGCATCAATGCATCCTGAACAAGTGAATTGTTATATCACGCATACAAACGAAAAAACGCACGATATTATTCGTGGTGGTTTAGATCGTTCACCAATGTATACAGGTGTGATTGAGGGTGTGGGTCCACGTTATTGCCCATCGATTGAAGATAAAATTCATAAATTTGCCGATAAAAATTCGCATCAAGTATTCTTAGAGCCTGAAGGCTTGGATACACATGAACTTTATCCAAATGGTATTTCAACATCGTTACCGTTTGATGTTCAGTTTGAATTGGTGCGTTCAATTCGTGGTATGGAGAATGCGCACATTCTTCGTCCAGGTTATGCGATTGAATATGATTATTTTAATCCTCAAGCATTAAAATTCTCTTTAGAAACCAAAGCTATTAATAACTTATACTTTGCTGGTCAAATTAACGGTACAACAGGTTATGAAGAAGCTGGTGCACAAGGTTTATTGGCAGGTTTAAATGCCGCTCGCCGTGCATGGGATCAAGAGCAATGGACACCAAAACGTGATGAGGCGTATATGGGCGTTCTTGTGGATGACTTGATTACTTTAGGTACGAAAGAACCATACCGTATGTTTACCTCACGTGCGGAATATCGTTTGATGCTTCGTGAAGACAATGCGGATCAGCGTTTAACAGCCATTGGTCGTGAAATGGGCTTGGTGGATGATGAGCGTTGGAATGTGTATTGTGAAAAAATGGAAGCAGTAGAAAAAGAAACGGGTCGTTTACAACATCTTTGGGCTGCGCCAAATAATCCATTGGGTAAAAAATTCGTTGATTTGACAGGTGATGACTTGTCTAAAGAAACCAATGCGATTGATTTATTGAAACGTCCAAATATCAACTTTGCGCAAATTGCTGAAATTACGGGTTCTGAGGTTTCTGCATTTGTTGGTGAGCAAATTGAAATTGCGGTGAAATATGCAGGTTATATCAATCGTCAGCAAGAAGATGTTGCTCAAATGAAGCGTCTGGAAGAAACTCGTATTCCTGCTGAATTTGATTATGATGTCGTTTCGGGCTTGTCTCGTGAAATTACTTTGAAGTTGAAAGATGTTCGTCCTGAAACTTTAGGTCAAGCAGGGCGTATTCCGGGTGTAACACCTGCGGCTGTTCAGTTGATTATGATTACGATACGTAAGAATAATGCAGCGAAAAAATCTGCATAAGACTTTTTAAAGTTGTAAAAAACCCGCTTAGTGCGGGTTTTTTCATATTTTTAAAAAAATGAGGCTTTATAGGCTTATTTGTTAATATTCGGTGGTGCAAGTATCGTATTTGAATTTCGTGTATATTAATTAGATCAGATATAAAACAATTAGAGAAAAATGAAAGAATTTATAACAAAAAATGCTACAACAACTCATGGTGGTGTTGTTTCAGAAGTATTAGATACTTTTACTATTGATGGAAAGAAAGTTCATTTAGAT
Source organism: Acinetobacter sp. TY1 (assembly GCF_048551395.1). Lineage (NCBI taxonomy): Bacteria > Pseudomonadati > Pseudomonadota > Gammaproteobacteria > Moraxellales > Moraxellaceae > Acinetobacter > Acinetobacter sp. TY1. The sequence goes on along the minus strand of NZ_JBLYZK010000034.1, from coordinate 9,100 downwards.
GGTATGCAACACTTTTGTCCTCTATGTAAAAAATGGTTTCTGCTCTAGGCACAGACAGTACTAAGACAGCTATGGGGCGAAAAACTATTTTTGAAGGAAATAGGACATCCTGTGGGGCAAGTTTTATTGCGAATCAAAGTCTTGCTTTTGCCGATACAGGTGGTATTGCTTTAGGTAAAGAGTTCCTGACTCAATTGATACTTGATCAGCCTACTCATGAATTTGCAGAACGATTTTTATTGCGTAGTCAAAATACAGATGAAGTCATTCGCAATGGAGAATATGAAATATATAAAAACGGTCATCTTGTACTTAGAGGCCATACAGATGAAGATGGTATGACACAACTAATTAGTGGTATGGAAAATGATGAAATAGAAATTCATATTACTGATGGGAGTGATGATAATGGGTAGTGTGGTTATTGGCGTTGCAAAAATGCGAAAAATGCGTGCGGATGCTGCAAACAATCCTACACCGTTACAGGTGGATGTAGAACGGCTGTTAACCAGTGGTGAAATTGCCATGTGTCAGCAAGTATTTAAAAATGCAATTGATTATAGCAAGGTAAGAATTGTTCGTGGTGGGATATTGGGAATACCGACGTTGACAGGAAATGCTATGACCCCCGCAGGATATATTCATTTGCCAAATCAAGAATATTTAAATATTAAAGATTTTAGTATTGCTAAAAATACTACCGATAAGCATTGGTTCATTCATGAAATGACCCATGTCTGGCAATACCAATTGGGTGAAAATGCGGTTTGGCATGGGATTAATCAACTGTGTAAAGGGGGATATGGTACTACCGTTCTGACAGTCAGTAGATACTCCTAAAAGCGGTGATTATAAAGCTTATGTTACAGATTTAAGTGGGGCAGATGCAAATAAAAAATTCAATGAATTTAATTTTGAACAGCAAGGACGAATTATTGAATTTTGGTATGATGCTGGATATTTGCAACATGAAAATCCTTATAGAGAGCACCATCAAAAAAGTATCAAAATAATAGGTTATGTAGAATATATTTTAAGAGATTTTTTACATAATCCTAAAGATAAAAATTTACTTCCAAAGGTTTAGTCTTAGAATGATTATAAAAAAAATATTAGGTATTTCTCTTTCACTATCTATTGTTTTATTATTTTTTAATGGATGTGAATATGAAAAGCGTGCCCAGAAACTACCATTATCATTACTTGTTAAAAACAAGAATATTTGTTTATATACAAATAGCAAAAAATCATTTCTTGATGAAAAAAATAAAGATTCGTATTTCTTAATTTATACAGCTTTATCTAGTTATAATACTAGAGGAAATAATTTTGAAAAAAAAATTATGCTTAAAGAGCATATATTTCCGTTAAAAGAACAAGAATGCTTTCCTATTCCAATTCATTTATTTGAACTGGATAAACCGTACGATTTTATTTTAGATACGGATAAAAACTTTTTTACCAGAGCATGTGTTTTAAAACAAAATAATACTTTTCAGATTAAAGTCGTAACATCAACTGAAAATTGTGATAAATAAGATATTTAGAGTGATAGGTTTGAATACTTACCTAAATTTTTTGAAAAGTTAGAAAATTAATTTCAGTAATTTAAGTTACTACAGTCTATGTTTGAATTTTTCGAATTAAAATTAAATTGGGTTAAGTGTATGTTATCGAATAATAAAATCTCATAATAAGTTTAATTAAATTACTCAGCATTTTTAATTATTTCTCAGCATGAAACAATTTGGTTAAATTGAACTTACTTTCAAACAGAGGTGAACGATATGACTAAAAAATCAATCCGTTACAACAGTGGCGATCTTGCATGTATAGCTTGATCATTCAACTTAAATCGCTAATGAAATATTGATGTCTGTACTGTCATACCGTATTAACAGCCATGAGAGTTTTTGTGATATGACATTGCAGGCATTAATTTTCAAAATTTAGAAAGATAAAATGACAATAAAATAGTGAAATCTAATCAATAATAAAGAAATCGAATAAATAAAAATGAATTGAATAATCTAAAATAAAAAACTATGAAAAGAGCCTGAATTCAGGCTCTTTTTTATTGCATGATTTTTTTCAAAATGAAAATAAGGCATTATTCAATTTCATGAACTGCATTAAACACTTCAATGGGTTCAATACGCACAATTTTTTGACCAAAACTACGTAACCACCAAACTAATTGCGAAGTAAAAGGAACAACAGCACTGATTTCATACAGTTGATCATTGAGTTGTGTGATGGTTTGCGCATGGCTGAGTTGGCTTTCACTAAAATGTAGTGCATCACTTTCATTCATGAATAATTTAAGTTCAATACTTTCAGTGGGCTTGTTGAAGTCGACACGGAAACCTAAAGCGCCTGAATCTATATATTTATCAATATCAAAATCTACAGGATGCATAGCACGAGTATCTAACACAGTTGCAGATTGAAAACGATGTAAGGCAAAGGTTTGAACATCTGACTTATCTAAACGTGTGCAGATCAGATAAATAATGGCACCTTTTTGTACTAACCCTAGTGGATTAAGGGTGTAATTACGTTCTTCACTTTGATGCCCTCGTGAACGATAAATACATTCGATTTGTTTATCCTGCAATAAACCTTCATAAATGGCTTGCTGTGCTTGTCGTTCAACGAGTGGGGGAATAAGTGGCTGACTAGCAGGAACAATTCGAACACGATTAATCCATTGGCGCACATTATTTTGGCTCGATAGGCTGCGCCGTGCTAAATCAAACCAAGGATTCATTTCATCAATTAGACTTGGTGGAAGTAAATGCTTTAAATGTTCCTCAACCATCATAAAAGTAACTGCTTGAGAGCTCGTCATATTGGGTAAACTTTGAATAGGGGCATCTGAGCGCCAACGCCAACCCTGAGGCACTGTTTTGTTGCTTTCAATTGGGAAGCGTTGTGCAATTTGATTTAAATCACGCTGAATGGTACGTAGACTAATATCAATGCCTTCACGGATGAGGCTTTCTTGTAATTCACGTGTGCCTAACCATTTCCCTGTAGAGAGTCGGGAAAGAATTTGCCACTGACGATAAAGGCTATTGGAAGTTTCTTTTTCTTGTGCAGGCATAATTAATCAATTAAATAAGATTTGAGGAACAACATTAGAATGACACAATAAGAAAAATATTCACATTCCGCAACTAGAAAACAATTCATTCTCTGCTTAAGCTAAAAGAGAGGTATGTTCCTCAATTATCATCTGTTTATAAACAGTTGCTGTAGCAATCCGTAGAGTTGGCATTGTTATTGCTATATCCCTCATACAATCAACAACAAAGAAACGAGGTTTGTATGCTTAAAGATAATATGAGTACAGAGTTAAACCTTGAACAATTCTTACCAGTAACGGGAAATATTTTAGGTGAGCTCAGTCATGTGAGCCACCATTCGCAACATGTACTTGGACAAATAAAATCACAATTTTTTAATGAATTAACCGATGACTTAAGCCTACCAGTGGAAACAACACAGCATTTAGAAGCGTGGTTAGCACAACATAGTTTAACGATTTTACATCAACTTAATGATAGTGCGAAAACGCATTTTCTCTATCAAGGTATTACTTTTAATGTGTATGGTGAGAGTTCAGGCATAGAGCGTACGATTCCTTTCGATCTGATTCCACGCATCATCGCTCGTAAACAATGGAATCATATTGCACGAGGCTGCACACAACGTGTCAAAGCATTGAATTTATTTTTAGATGATATTTATCATGATCGACATATTCTTAAAGAAGGCATCATTCCTGAGCTTCAAGTGCTGAGTCATGAGGCATATCAACCTATGATGATTGGGCATAACTTACATGGGAAGATTTATAGCCAAATTAGTGGTGTCGATATTATTCGAGATGGTAGTGGAGATTTTTATGTACTTGAGGATAATCTTCGCACGCCATCAGGTGTGTCTTACATGCTTGAAAGCCGTAAGATGAGTCAAAAACTGATGCCTGAATTGTGTGAAAAACATTTATTAGGTATTGAACATTATCCGCAATTGCTCAAATCAGTCTTGGCTGAGAATGCTCATGTTGATACACCGAATATCGTAGTGTTAACGCCAGGGCGCTATAATAGTGCATATTATGAGCATGCATTCCTTGCTCGAGAAATGGATATACCTTTGGTGACATCGCTCGATTTATTTGTTGAAAATGATAAAGTTTATATGAAAACCATTCGTGGACGTCAACAAGTTCATGTGATTTATCGCCGTTTAGATGATGCCTTCATTGACCCTTTAGCATTTAAGCCAGACAGTACATTAGGCGTTCCTGGTTTAATGTCGGCTTACTTAAAACACAATGTCGTCATTGCTAATGCACCAGGTACAGGGGTGGCAGATGATAAATCTATTTATCCTTATGTCGATAAAATGATTGAATATTATTTAAATGAAACACCTATTTTAAAAAATGTTCCAACCTATCAATGTCGTGAAGCTGAACAGCTTGATTATGTTCTCGCTAATCTTGAAAAATTGGTGGTTAAAGAAGCACAAGGTTCAGGTGGTTATGGCATGTTAGTTGGACCACAATCATCAGAACAACAAATTGCTTTGTTTCGTAGTAAATTAATAGAGACACCACAAAACTATATTGCACAGCCGACCTTGGACTTATCGGTATCGCCGACTTTAACGCAAAGTGGTATTGGTGAACGTCACATTGATTTGCGTCCATTTGTACTGAGTGCCCCTGACCGCACTGAAATTGTACCAGGTGGCTTAACCCGTGTGGCGATGAAGCAAGGTTCACTTGTGGTGAACTCATCGCAAGGTGGCGGGATTAAAGATACATGGGTTATTGATCCTTTACATGCCTAAATGCGGATTCAGGGGGATTTTATGATTTTACTAACTTCAAATGCACAAAATATTTTTTGGTTAGGTCGTTATTTGGCGCGTGTACAGTATGCCTGTAGCCAGTTTCCATTTAACGATGATGATCGTGCTGTGGAATATGCTCATGCATTTTATCTACCTGTTTTTGATGCAACATCGCTCAATGTATTGCTGCAAGATGAAACGCAAGAGACATCATTTCAACAACAATTTCAATGTGCAAAAAATAATATCCATGATTTACGTGGGGTATTATCGGCAAGCTCTTTTGCTGAGTTGAATCAATTGATTGGAGAGGCTGAACAGAACCGAACGTATATCTGCGATATTGCAGGAGATTGTCGTGAGGTGCTTGAGTCGGAAGAAAATCATGAGGTTTTTTTATTTTTTAGCCTTGGACAAAAAATAGAACAGTTGGATCACCATCTACGTTTAAAGCAGCATATAGAGGTTGTAATTGTTGAATTGGAATCGTTGATTATATTGTTACAAGCATTGGGTTTTGAGCATTTAGAGCCGTATTGGAAACAGTTACAGCAAAAGATTGATGTTCAGAATTTTTATTTTTTAAATGAACAAATACACAACATTTTTACGTTGGATCGCTTATGAAACTGATGATTAATCACCAAACACATTATCATTACTCAGAGCCTGCTTCTCGCAGTATCCAATACATTCGCATGTCACCACAGAGTAATCAGCACCAATATGTACACAGTTGGGATGTGAGTATTCCCGGTGTTAATGCATCGAGTAAAGATGCTTTTGACAATGTCTGGATGACAAGTACGCAAGTAGAAAATTATCAACAATTGCTTATTATGGCGCAGGGCGTGGTGGAGATTAATCCTGATAATCTTTTTGGAATTGCTTCACAAGTACCTCCAAGTATTTTTTTGCAAATGACAGAAACGACTTTATGTAATGCTGAAATGCTCAATTTTGCACAAAAATATGTGCCAAATGTTAGTCTTGAGCATTTAAAAAAGCTTGCGCAAGCGGTATTACACGTGATGCCTTATCTTTCGGAAAGTACTTCGGTGACCCACAGTGCTATTCAATCATTTAATGATCGACAGGGTGTTTGTCAAGATCACAGCCATGTTTTTATTGCGATGTGTAAGGCATTGGGTGTTCCTGCACGCTATGTATCGGGCTACTTATATGTGACCGATATGATTCATTTGGCGAGCCACGCATGGGCTGAAATTTGGCTTGATGGGCACTGGCATTGTTTTGATGTCAGTAATCAATTGTTTAAGCCATCAGCGCATATTTATGTTGCTGTGGGGCGTGATTATTGGGATGTTGCACCAGTACGTGGTGTACGCACACGGGGTGGAATTGAAACAATGCACTCGATTGTTCAGGTGCTTCCCTGTTAAGATAAGCGCGATAAGTTACATGTATTTTAACTACTAGAGCCATCGGAATAAAAATAAAAGGTAACAAAATGACATATTGCTGTGCACTGCGATTACAAGATGGTTTCGTTTTTATCAGCGATACAAGAACCAATGCAGGAATTGATCATATTTCTGTCTATCGTAAACTTTATACTTTTGGGGTGGAGAACGAGCGTTTTATCTGTATACAAACATCGGGAAATTTAGCGACTACACAGGCAGTGATAGGGCATCTTGAAAATCATTTGGCTTTAAAACAAGAACCGCATTTGTATAGCGTGAATACCATGTTTGAAATGGCGGAACTTGTTGGACAAACATTGAAAAAAGTAATTGCTGATGTAACGACTGATCCTATAGAGCAGAGCAATTATTTTTGCAGTATTTTGGTCGCAGGGCAGATTTCGGGTACAGAGATGCAGTTATATAATATTTATCCGCAAGGTAATTTTATTTGTGCTACCCGTGATACGCCCTATTTTCAAATTGGTGAAAGTAAATATGGGAAACCAATTTTAGATCGTGCACTGCATTATGAAATGCCCTTAGACGAGGCATTACGCTGTAGTCTAATTTCCTTTGATTCAACATTGCGCTCAAATGTATCGGTTGGAATGCCACTCGATGCCCTGATTTATACTAAAGATAGTTTAAAACAGCCTACAGGTAAGCGAATTACTGAAGATGATCAGTATTTTCAGAGTATTAGTAAGCAATGGTCGGAGACTTTGCGTAGTGGATTGCAGGAAATGCCAAAGCCAACTCCAGATTACTTTGCTTAGATTGGGGTGATATGAACAGTAGTTAGATAAAAATGTGCATATGTAATCTAATGAAAACATTGCTACTATTTCATAGAGTTGTTTTTAATTGGTTCTTAGGTTATAAAACAATCATAAAAATAAAATTGAGTGATATTAAATCATGAAATTTCAACTCTGCTATGCAAGTGAGGCAACTGCTTCAGATAAACATATTTTAAATGATTTACGTAACATCTTGAATGAAGCACGTCATTTTAATATTAAGCATAATGTGCATGGGGCTTTATTTTTTGCAGATCGTTATTTCTTCCAGTGTATTGAAGGTGAGCAGTCGATTGTTGAAAATCTAGTGGTGAAGCTGTATAGAGATTCGCGTCATATGGATATTCGTATTTTGAGTCGTAATCCAATTGAGCAGATGCATTTTAGCCAGTGGTCAATGAAATATGTCAGTCGAAATAGTCAAGTACAGCAATTTTTTCGACAAAAAGGATTTGATTATTTTGAGCCGCTTAAGCTGAATGAACAGGATTTGCCTGAGTTTTTAACACTTTTATATGATGCAAAGGCTGTTGAAGTATAAATAGTTTAAACATATAAGCAGTCTAAAATTTGAGGTTTAAGTCTTTAAATAAGAAACCAAGCATGGCTTAGCTTCTTATTTAGGAGCGAAAATTAGAGTTTTTTACGCACAGGTCGATTACTCATACGGCAAAGTAACTCATAGCCAATGGTTCCATTGGCTTCTGCAACTTCATCAACTAGACGGTTTTTACCCCAAAGTTCAACAATTGTACCTAAAGGGGCATTTAAACCTGTAACATCAATAGCGATCATATCCATTGCGACACGACCAATTACACGAGTTGTTTGACCATTGATGGCGACGTAGTTTTGTTTTGGAAATGCACGAGGATAGCCATCGCCATAACCAATAGAAACAATTGCAATATTCATGGCTTGTTCAGCAACAAAAGTTGAACCATAACCAACCGATTCACCTGCTTGAATTTGATTGAGTGCAATGATTTCCGCGGTAAAGGTCATCACAGGCTTGATGTCTAGATCTTGTACCGATTTATCTGCAAATGGTGATGCACCATAGAGCATAATACCTGGACGAACAAAATCAAAATTCAATTCAGGCCATTTGAAAATTGCCGCAGAATTACAGCAAGACGCCATGATTGGATCACAAGCTTCTTTCACATCTAAAAATTGATTTTTTTGTTGTTCATTTAGTGGGTGATTTTCAGCATCAGCATTGGCAAAATGCATTGCGAGAACACACGTAAAGCCATCGGCTTTTAATGTATTAATAATATTAATGATCTCGGGAAATTTAAAACCAAGACGATTCATGCCACTATTGAGTTTGACCCAAACTTTTAAGCCTTTAGCGATATAGATATCTTTGTGTGCATTTAACCAATCGAGTTGAATTTGGTGATGTACGACAATTTCAATATTTTGCTCAATGGAAATTACCATTTCATCGGCACTGAAAACCCCTTCAATGAGAGTAATCGGTTGTTGAAAACCTAATGCGCGAATTTCAAGTGCTTCTTCAAGGTGGGCAACACCAAAAGCATCGGTTTCACTTAAGGCATCTAAGCAGTCTTTAACGCCGTGCCCATAGGCATTAGCTTTGATCATACTAACAATTTTAGCTGTAGGCGCAAGTTGTTTAACGCGATTTAAGTTATATTGCAACGCTTGACTATCAATATAAACTGTTGCTTGACGCACCCGTGTTACTCCTTGGGAATGGCAAATGTAGAACGACATTTCATACAATGTCGCTCATGTTAGGGGACTAAATTTTGAAAATATAAGTTTTAAACGTGCTTATGTTTCAGGCGTATATTTTAAACCGACAATATTGTAGACCTATCAAGTCTAAATGGACATGAGCATTTAAGTTTTTAATCATCTATCAGCTTTGAATCGATAAAACATATCTATTGGGCTTTGTTGCACAAAGATTTGAAATGCAAAGCGCCCCTAATTGAGCCAAATTTAAGGCGTAACTTGGGTAAGTGG
>NZ_JBLYZK010000033.1:0-29384 GCF_048551395.1 Acinetobacter sp. TY1 | reverse complement strand
ATCGTTTTGCGCTGTTGGATCGGTGTAGATCACTTGCACACTTTGACCGCTATAGATCGGTGGCGTGAAATTCAGCGCCAATGTTTGACCTGTGATCGTGATGCTGTCCGGGGTGCGCAGTACGCCATCAATCAAGATGGTGAAGTCTTTGTTTTGCGGTGGATGTTGTGCATCTAAGTTTTCATTGAAGCTCAGGACCAACTCACCCGCGGTATTCACCGCACTACCGGTCAGGAATTGTTTTCGAACCTGTTTTAATATCAACAGTCGCAACCATACCAGGTGTAATCGCAAAAGTCTTACCTGCTTTATTGTAAAGCTTATCCGAATCCGTACGAATATAAACACGATAATAGAACTGATCTTGTTTCACTTCATCACGTAACGTATCTGGTGAAATGACAGTGACTTTACCTTTCAAACCACCATAGATGGAATAATCATAAGCAGTTAGTTTTACGAGCGCTTCTTGACCTGGGCGAATAAATGCGATGTCTCGTGGTGAAATACGTGCCTCAATTAATAATTGCTCATCTAATGGAACAATCGTCATGATTTTACCATTCTGAGGGATAACACCACCTAAAGTCATTACATCAATTTCTTTCACTACACCACGTACAGGTGCTTTGAAAATAGTCCGATTTAACGTATCTGATTTACCACGCACCACTTGTTGTTGGGTTTCAACATCAGTTGTTGCTTTAGATAATTGCTCACGCGCATCTACATAATATTTATTACGAATATCATTGATCTGATTTTGCAAATCATTTGCCTGACGTTTCAAACGTAATACTTCAACCTCACTCGCCGCACCTTTTGCTACTAGCGGTTCTGTCATACGTAACTCTTGCTGAACGAGTGTTAATGCTTGTTTTAAGCCCGCAATAGATTCATCCATATTGGCACGACGAGAATTATACAATTCTGTCTGTTCACTCACCATTTTAGGGTCTTTTCGAACACTATCAGGGAATGTTAATGGCGTACCATTCACTTCTGCACGAAGACGTGCAGCAGTTGCCTGTGATGAAATCAATAAGGATTCAGATTCACCGACATTAGATTCAAAACGTGTTGGATCTAATTGAGCAAGAATTTGTCCTTTCTGAACAATATCACCCTCTTTAACTTCTAGCTTCGTTAAAATCCCACCTTCAAGAGACTGAATAACTTGCTCTTTGGATGTCGGAATAACCTTACCCGTGCCTTGCGAAACCTCTTCAAGCTTAAAAACCCATGCCCAAATAAGTAATGCCATCAGACCACAACAAACTATCCAAATCATTACACTTGCTTTTGGTAAAGGTGGTTCTAGATGAGTTACCTTCATAGATCTTGTTTGTTTTTCTTCACTCATGATCTAGCTCCACTATTCGGCATCTGTTGTGCTGAATTATTCAATATTTGTTCTTTTGGTCCATCCATGACCACACGACCTTCATTGATCACAATAATACGATCAACCAACTCAAGTACTGCACGACGGTGGGTTGCCACAATCAATGTACGATGTGCAAGCCAAACCTTCATATGATCAATCAATTGCTTTTCAGAAACATCATCAATTGATGCAGTTGGCTCATCCAATAACAAAATATTAGGCTGACAAATTAATAAACGAGACAATAACAATGCCTGACGCTGACCACCTGAGAAACCAACACCACCTTCCATAATGATGTGATCAAGTCCTTCTTTTTTATCTTGAATAAAAGACAATGCTCCTGTCACAGATAAGGCTTTAAGTAAATCATCATCTGTTGCAAGTGGTGCACCTAATGTAAGGTTTTCACGCACTGTACCAAAGAATAGATGTGCATTTTGATTTAACAGTCCAACATCACGACGTACATCAGCAGGGTCAAGCAAAGTAATATCAATATCATCCAAATTGACTTTACCCTGTGTTGCTGTCTGCATACCTGACATCAACTGCAGTAAGCTCGATTTACCCGCACCATTACGACCTAAAATTGCAATTTTTTCACCAGGTTTTATTACCAGTTTTGGTATTATTAGGCTAGGCTTTGGATCTTCATCATCATATTTAAACACAACACCATTCAGTTCAAATTTACCATTTAATACTGAACGTTGAATTAACTGGGAGCGCTCTGGTTGATCAATCGGCTTCTTCATCAATTCATCTAAACTGTTTTTTGCAGTCTTTGCTTGTTGGAAACGCCCCAATACACCTGTGACTTGTGCAATTGGTCCAAGCATACGCGATGATAAAATTGAACACGCAACCAACGCACCTGTTGTCATATCACCTTTCATCACTGCAAAACAACCGACCAAGACAACAATCGCAAAAGTTAAACCTTGCAATTTTTGTGTCCACAAGCCCATAACACCAACAATTTTACGTTGCTGCATGCTGACGTTTGCAGACACTTCATTCATGTGATTCCATTGGTTCTGAAAACGGGATTCTGCACGTAACAGTTTAATATCTTCAATCCCCTGAACTGCTTCAACTAAAATAGCGTTACGAATAGAAGATTCACGCATACCTTGCTGTGCAAGTGCTGCCAATTTCTTTTGAACCAAGAAACCAGGCAGAATCATTAATGGGACGACAATGGCCATAACCCAAAATAAATTACCCCCAATCAACCAGAAAATACCTAAGAATAAAAGGAAAAATGGTAGATCAGCAAATGCAGTAATTGTGGTTGATGTCACCAACTCACGAACACCTTCAAGTTCACGAATCTGTGAAATAAATGTACCTGTAGACTTTGAACGCTCTTTATTTTTAATGCGTAGTGCATGCCCAAAAACACGATCAGAAATACGTAAATCTGCACGCTTACCAATCATATCGGATAAAACTAAGCGTGAATATTTCAGTGCAAATTCAAAAATAGCCGCAATTAATACGCCACCTGCCAATACCCACAAAGTTGGTATCGATTGCGCTGGAATAACACGGTCATACACATTCATTGAGAAGACAATGGTTGCCAATGCTAAAATATTTGCCAACATTGAAGCAAACATAATATCAACATAACGCTTCCAATCTTTAAGTACAATTTCCCAAAACCAATTGGCTTCATATGGTTTAATATATTCATCAATTCGAGCATCGGGTACTGCGCTTTCAGGACGCAAGATATAAACCAATGAAATTGCATTCTGAAGATCTTCTGCGCTAAAAGTCTGTGCAAGACCTTTATCACCACTCATTTGTACGCTGACATTACCGACTGCATCAGCTTTGTCAATTACTCCAACTTGACCATCTTTAAAGCCGACCACAACAGGTAAGCGCCAAGGATTAAGCATATCTAAGCTAAAATCAACCTTACGAACATGTAACCCAACCTGACGGGTCATGATCATTAAGACATCATCGATGCCTTGATTTTGATTCCAGTTTAACTCTAGGCGGATACGTTCTTCAGAACTTTCAATACGGTAATGTCTTGCTACAGTAAGGACGGCTTGTAACCATGGTTGATAATTTATTGTTGTATTATTCATGGTTGTATCTCTACCCCTTGAATTGAAAGATTATTCAGCTGATAAACATCACGTGCTTTACCAGATGCAGAAATATATTGAACAAGATTGTCATAAATATCATAACGTGCAGATTCAATTTGAGAATTTGCGCTATGAATTTGCTGTTCAGCATTTAGTAGGTCAACAACGGTACGTGTGCCTAATTTATATTGTTCTTGATAAAGCTCTTTGGTTCTCACCGTCGTTTCTTGCTGTGCAATCAAAACTTGCATTTGACGCTGTCTATTTTCAATCTGTTCACGTGCAAGACGAGTCTGATCAAGAACATCTAAATAAACACTGCTCACACGTGCTTTAGCTGCTTCTTCGGCAAAACTCGCAGCTTTCGTTTGTGATGCAACTGCACCACCTTGATAAAAGTTACTTGTGGCTTCAAGCATGATTGAATCGTAAAAACCATTGTCTTTGTTATTATTCGGGTTTACACCATTGAGTGCCTGACTCAAACTTCCTCGAACACTTAAAGTTGGATAACGACTCAAATTTGTTTGTTCTTTCTGTGACTTAGCAACATCCACACCAGCTTTTGCTGCCATCATATTTGGAATACGATTGAATTGAGTTTCACTATATAGATCAGAAGCTGAGATCATACTGTCTGGAATCTCCAAGCGACTGCTAGAAATATCACGTCCAACCAACGTTCGTAAACGTTGCTTATACATACTCAACTGCGTTTCTTGTGCGATCAAATTTGACTGTGCAGACTCAAGATACGACTGTGCTTGAATTGGATCGGCTTGACTACTAATACCTGCATTTGCTCGAAGATTGGCAATTTCAGCAATACGAGAAATACCTTTAATCTGCTCACGTGCAATTCGGGTAATTTCCTGATAACGACGGATATTAATAATCGCAGTCGCAACTTGCGTCGAAATATCATCAATTGATACAAGAACATTGGCTTGCGCTACTTGTAAACGTGCTTTTTCAACATTAACGCCACTTTTGACTTTACCGAAATCGTAAAGCATCTGTGTCGCACTCAATGTTAAGAGCTGCCGACCAGCTTCACCCGATGTCATATCACCTGTACCTAAACCACCAGTTAACTGGGGGATAGTAGCCTGCTTTCGCCACATCAATATTGGCATTTTGCGAAGACAATGAAGAAATACTTTGCGCAATATCTGGATGCCGTAACACCGCTATTTTTACAGCGTCATAAATACTAATTTTTGCAGGTAATGCTCCTGTCATCGAAAAAGGGGCTGAATCCATAAACACAACAGGATTAGTCCCTGTTGCATTTGTTCCCGTAATTACAGGTAATGATTGAGTCTCATTCTGTTGATAATCAAATTTACTCAGCTCATTTAAACTGACTTTGCGATAGTCTTCGGATGATTCAGGTGCTAAAAACTTTTGCACATTCTTCTTCATAAGTTGCATATTTAATTTTGACTCTTCAGCCCACGCCAACCCCGGTGAGTGTAAACCAATCAAAATTAAACAATATGCTCCGCCACGAATCTTATACTTTATTTTATTTTTTCCCACATGATTTCTCGTTTTTCGCATCACTTAAAAGTGAAACTTTCAAAAGTGCCTATATACATGATTTTTATTTTGTCTTAAAACCGTGATCTATTTAACACATTATAAAACAATAAATGAATGAATGCCTATAAAAATTAAATAGAAAATGTAATTTTCACAAGCACTTATTCTGATATTCGACTAAACGGTAAAATCATCACCAAGATAGACTTCACGAACAGTTTCATTATTTAAAACATCTTCAGGAGTGCCTTCTGCAATCACTGCTCCTTCGCTTACAATATATGCATGTTCACAGATTGCCAAAGTCTCTCGTACATTATGATCTGTGATTAAAACCCCAATACCACGATCCTTTAGCTGTCGAATAATATCTTTAATATCTCCTACAGAAATTGGATCTACACCAGCAAAAGGCTCATCTAATAACATAAATTTTGGATCTGCAGCTAAAGCACGGGCAATTTCCGCACGACGACGCTCACCACCCGAAACACTCATACCCAATGAATCTTTGATGTGCGTAATTTTAAAATCAGCAAGTAATTCTTTTAAACGTTGTTGACGCTGTTGCTTATTTAAATCTGAACGTGTCTCAAGAATTGCCATAATATTTTCAGAAATAGTGAGCTTTCTAAAAATAGAGGCTTCTTGTGGTAAATAACCAATGCCTTTACGGGCACGTTGATGCATTGCAAGATCAGAGATATCTTCATTATCAAGATGAATTTCCCCCTTATCCATACGAACAAGCCCAACCACCATATAAAAGCTTGTGGTTTTCCCCGCACCATTTGGACCGAGCAACCCAACAATTTGGCCACTTTTCATGCTAAAAGAAACGTCTTTAACTACCCAACGTTTACTATAAACTTTAGCAAGATGCTTAATACACAAGGTCTGAGGTTTATTCAGCGCATCATCCATTAATCACGCACTCCAGGAAAAGTTTTCTGTGTAGATGGCGGAATAATAATTTGTAAACGACCTTTTGATGTACCCGTGCTATTTGGGCCACCTGAAGCCTCAATATCACCTTTATTCATACTGTATTTCAAGGTATTACTACGAATACTTGCACCATCTTGATACAAATATGCATTCCCAATCAAATTGAGAATCCCTGTTTCCGCATTGTAAATAATTTTTTGTGCTTCACCACGTGCAATTCCTTTATTTCCATCAAGTTGCTGTTGAAATTTTGCAGGGCTACCTGTTGCAGTAATTGTACTAATTTGTTTACTTTTATTAAGTTGAGCAACAATAGAGTTTGCATAAACCTTCATTGTGCCTTGTTCAATTTCAACATTGCCTGAATAAGTTGTTACACCAGTTTTATCATTGAATGTCGCACGATCTGCCAATAGGGAAATTGACTGATTACGATCTGACTGTAAAGCAAATGCCGACACAGATGCGCAGCATAATCCAACAACGACAAATGTTTGCTTTAGGAAAGTCTGATACTGAGTGAAATAATTAGTTTGGCGCATACTTTCCTCGAATTTGATAAAATTCATACTGCCCCTGATTTAAATCTGCATTTAAACCTTGGCTAATAAACTGTGCATTGGGTGCATCAACCACCACTTGTTTTTTTGTTTCAAGTGTCCGTAATTTAGGAAATGCTGTTAACTCTTCGGTTTGAAAGACCATATTGCCTTGCTCACCAATTTTAGTCGCCTTCACTTGACCCGTTAAGACAACTTTTTCATTATTATCATAGCCATTAGCATTCTTAGCGTAAAAAGTAGAATCCACTTGATTATTGACATACACCGATGCATTCAAGTTTTTCAACTTTGAAGTTTTATGCTGTAAATCTTGTTCTAAATGATCCACTTGTGCACGAACATGCAACAGTCCTTTTTCATCGGTTTGAGTCAAATGAATACCTTCCGCAGAATATGTCATACTCTGAGCAGTATCGGCATCAAGCTTTTTGCCTTTGCCACCGTACCAATAATAGCCACCGCTGATTGCCGCAATGACAACCGCAGTCACATATAAAGCTTTAGTATCCATAGCGACAGACAACCCAATTTAAGTAAAGTAACATTCAAGTTTACGTATTAATGCGGTATTGCAATATATTTTTCAAGTAATTCCTGGTAAACACCTTTGGACATCAATAACATATCACAGACCTCACGAACAGCACCACGACCACCCAATGCCTGAGTGACTAAATCGGCACGGCGACGCACTTCAACATGACCATTTGGTACAGTAACTTTCATTCCTGCAATGACAAAGGCAGATAAATCGGGCCAATCATCCCCCATATATAAACAATCTTCTGGGGAAATATTCATTTGTGCACATGCTTCTCGCAGTGCGGTACCTTTGTCTTCACGCCCTTGAAAAACCAAGTCTACACCTAAATCTGACATGCGTTTTTCAACGATATTACTTTTACGACCTGTGATAATAATTACCTTAATACCCGCTTGCTGAACAAGCTTCATACCAAGTCCATCACGAATATCAAAGGATTTGATTTCATCGCCTGAATTGGTCAGGGTCACAAAACCATCACTTAAAATACCATCTACATCCAAAACCAAAGCTTCAATATGACGTGCTTGTTCCAATAAAACATAAGAAGCCATTGATTAGTTTACTCCTGCTTGAATCAAATCATGCATGCTGATTACGCCAATCACTTTATTAGCATCATCAACCACAACAAATTGATTAATTTTCTTTTCATTCATTTTTTCCAAAGCTTCAACAGCGCGAGCTTCTTTGGAAATGGTAGATGGATTGGCAATCATGACATCTGAAACGGCAAGATTGACATCAAAACCTTGTTGCTTATCAATCAGTCGGCGCAAATCACCATCGGTAAATATGCCAAGTAATACGTCATTTTCATCCACAATTGTGGTTAAACCTAGACGTTTATTTGAAATTTCATATAGAACCTGATTCATTGGTGTATCTGGCGATACTTTTGGTAAATCATTTCCAGTATGCATAAGGTGCTTTACATGTAACAACAGACGTTTACCCAATGCACCCGCAGGATGTGACATAGCAAAATCATCCGCAGTAAAACCACGCGCATCAAGCAATGCAACAGCCAATGCATCACCCAATACCAATGTTGCAGTTGTACTTGATGTTGGTGCTAGACCCAATGGGCATGCTTCCTGAATATCACCCAATGTTAATGCAATATCTGCATTTTGTGGCATTGGACCACGATCGTCACGACTGATGGTAATCAATGGCACTTCAAGGTGCTTGATTAGTGGCATCAGCATCATGATTTCATCACTTTTACCTGAATTTGAAATCGCAATCAGTACATCACCCTTGACCAACATGCCTAAATCGCCATGTCCTGCTTCACCTGGATGCATAAAGAATGATGGCGTGCCTGTCGAGGCAAATGTCGCCGCCATTTTACGTCCAATGTGACCTGACTTACCCATACCAGTAATCACAAGACGACCTTTACATTGTAAAATAATTTCGCAGGCACGAGTAAAACGTTCATCAATTTGCGTCGCTAAGATCTCAAGTGCTTGTTCTTCTATACGCAAGGTTTCGAGTGCGACTTTTTGAAAATCAATTTGATTCGGCAAATTTTGTGGATTCAATGTCTATTTTCCTACAATCTCTTTTCAGGGATTGATGCTGATTGGATGAAAATAATTTTGCTAATTTTAGCATATTTAAGTAAATAGCACGTTTCTAATTATACAAGTTTTCACAGATTTCCTGACCAATTACATCGGGATTGATACATGACAATATCACTTGTATTGCTAAATACACCCCTCAAAATGCTCAATTATTTTTTTACAGACAAATAAAAAGCCTCCATCTGATGATGAAGGCTTTTTGAATTTGGAGCGGGAAAAGAGACTCGAACTCTCGACCCCAACCTTGGCAAGGTTATGCTCTACCAACTGAGCTATTCCCGCTTTATGTTGTGAATTATAGTCAATAAAATTTAGCTGTCAACTCACTTCATACAAAAAATCGTTCAATTGATGAATTAATCAGCACGTCGCCAAGTTGTACCCTGACGTGTATCTTCAAGAACCACGCCTTGTGCTAAAAGCGATTGGCGAATTTCATCGGCTTTGGCAAAGTCTTTCGCTTTTTTGGCATCAACACGTTGTTGAATAAAGTCTGTAATTTGCTCTTCAGTCAAGCCCAATGCTTCTTGACCAATATCTGATTTTAAAAAGTCATCAACATTGTTCTGCACTAAACCAAGAATATTAGTCAGGTGACGTAAAGTCGAATAAAAAATTGCAGACTGTTCCGCATTTTCTTCTTTGACTGCACTGTTCAAAGCTTTAATAATTTCAAACAATACCGCAATAGCTTCTGATGTATTGAAGTCATCACGCATTGCACTGTTAAAGCGTTCTACTAAATTAGTATCCAAAGTCTCAACTGTTTTTTCACCATACACTTGTTGATAGGCTTTAATTGCATGGTAAAAACGTGCAAGGGTATTTTTCGCTTCTTTGAGTGCAACATCTGAATAGTTCACTGGACTACGGTAGTGTGAAGATACTATAAAATAGCGCACAACTTCAGGGTGGAATTTTTCAATCACATCACGAATAGTAAAGAAGTTGCCTAAAGACTTCGACATTTTCTCACCGTCAACATTGATGAAACCTGCATGCATCCAATAGTTTACATATTGTTCGTCAGTTGAAGCTTCTGATTGTGCGATTTCATTTTCATGATGTGGAAAAGTTAAGTCTTGACCGCCACCATGAATGTCAAAATGATTACCTAAGTTGCATGTCGACATCGCTGAACATTCAATATGCCAACCTGGACGACCATTGCCCCAAGGTGAAGCCCATGACGGTTCATTTTCTTTGGCATGTTTCCAAAGTACAAAGTCAAATGGATGTTTTTTCTCAACTTCTACATCGACACGTTCAGATGCCCCTGCTTGCATATCTTCAAGCTTACGACCTGAAAGACGACCGTATTTTGCAAATTTTTCAACTGCAAAATAAACATCACCATTTTTAGATGGGTAAGCAGAACCCTTATTGACGAGGTTGCCAATCATGTCTTGCATTTGGTCGATGTAATCTGTCGCGCGAGGTGATTCATTTGGTGGTACGCAACCTAACTTTGCAAAGTCTTCATTCATTGCATCAATGAAACGTGTTGTCAGTGATGCAATGCTTTCACCATTTTCATTGGCACGTTTAATGATTTTGTCATCAATATCGGTGATATTACGCACGTATTTGACATTCCAACCTTGACTACGAAGAAAGCGAATAATGTAGTCAAATGCAACCACTGTACGTGCATGTCCAATATGACAGTAATCATAAACCGTCATTCCGCACACATACATATCAATATGCCCCTCTTTACGTGGAACAAATTCAACTTTTTTACGTTGCTCAGAGTTGTAAAGAACAAATGGTTGCATAGGTCTTCTAAGTGCTTCTATATAAGGATGGTTAATCTTAACCTATGCATTTTTATTCATAAAGTTAAAACAAAAAGAAAGATCGATTTTTTCAGGTGAATCAACGGCTGTCTTGTTCATTTTTTCAAAGCTTTTACTTCTTATAACTTAGAAATTGAAGATTTTCACTCTTATTCTGTCGGTGAGTTAGGTGTTTGGGTACACTAGTAAAATAAACAAGCCACATCTACCTAGATAGATGTGGTTTGTTTAAATAAATTTTTAAATAATACTTAAATTGCAACATCTACAGACTGATGAACCATAGATTCTACAGACAAGGCTTTTGCTAAAACATCTTCAGATAATAACTGCTCTTCACGAATCAGCTCGACTACACCTCGACCTGTTTCTGCAGCAACTTTAGCAATTCGAGTAGTCGTTTCATATCCTAAGTACGGATTCAATGCAGTCACAATACCAATCGAACGCTCTACATTATTTTGACATTGCACTGTATTGGCTTGAATCGTGGCAATACATTTATCTTCAAACATTTGCATTGCTTTACCCATTAAATCAATAGATTCAAAAAGTTTAAATGCAATAAGCGGTTCCATTGCATTGAGCTGTAACTGCCCTGCTTCGGCGGCAAAAGTAATGGCTAAATCATTACCAATGACCTGAAATGCTGAGATATTCACGGCTTCAGGAATCACAGGATTCACTTTACCCGGCATGATCGAACTACCTGGTTGACGTGCTTCCAAGTAAACCTCTTGCAAACCTGCACGTGGGCCACTTGAAAGTAGACGTAAATCATTGGCAATTTTAGATAGTTTAGTTGCAGTACGTTTTAAAGCGCCTGACAATAAGACAAAATCACCCATATCTGATGTTGCTTCAATTAAATCAGGTGCAGACTTGATTGGCATTTGCGAGATCTCAGCCAAAGCCTGAATCGAAAGTTCAGTATAATGTGCTGGCGCATTAATCCCTGTACCAATTGCTGTTCCACCTAAGTTCATGTAATACAAACCATCAGGAAGCAATTGATCAAGCAAGCGAACATCTTTTTCTAAGGTCGTTGCAAATGCATTGAACTCTTGCCCAAGTGTCATTGGCACAGCATCTTGTAACTGTGTACGCCCCATTTTCATGACATCTTTAAATTGAATCGCTTTCGTACGTAATGCAGAAATAAGGGTTTTATAATGATTTTTCAACGGAATAAGATCAAGTAACACTGCAAGTCGAATCGCTGTTGGATACACATCATTAGTCGATTGCGACATATTTACGTGATTATTTGGATGCAAAATATGGTATGCGCCCTTTTCATAACCCAAATACTCAAGTGCAATATTACAAATGACCTCATTGGCATTCATATTGGTCGAAGTTCCTGCACCGCCCTGTAACATATCAACAGGAAATTGCTCATGATATTTACCTGCAATGACTTCCTGACATGCAAATACAATTGCTTGATATTGTGTTTCATCTAATTGTTTAAGCTTAAAATTTGCCACAGCACAGGCTTGTTTCACCATTGCTAATGCTTTAATAAAGTTTGCATAATCAGCCACTTTTGCATTGCTTAACTGGAAATTTTCTACCGCTCTTAGCGTTTGAATACCAAAATAATGTTGCTGTGCAACTTCTCGTGTACCAAGCAAGTCCTTTTCGATGCGGAATAATTTATCTACTTTTACTTCTGCGTTCATATCTGCTTACAATTCGAGGGGAGATGATTTATCTTAAACAGCGAAATTGCACCTTTCTAATGCATTGTTATATTTTGCTATGCAATTTTTGCATAGTATTCTTTATACTGTAATCTTCTTATTATTTACTTTTCAATTATGCAACTTGAAATCCGTTGGATTGAAGATCTCCTAGCACTCGAAGAAAGCCGCTCAATTTCTAAAGCTGCTGAAATTCGTTTTATTAGCCAATCCGCTTTTACTCGTCGCTTACAGCACATTGAGCAATCATTGGGCTTTCAAGTGGTTGAGCGTAATTTTCGTGACATCCAATTTACTGAAGCAGGACAAATTTTATTATCAACTGCCAAAGAAATTGCACAGCAACTCAATGAAACCATTACCCTGTTACACAATATGGAAAAAGAAAATAAACTTTCCATTAAATTTGCAGTTGCACATTCTCTTGCATCAAGTTTTTTTACTAATTTTATTCAGCTTTTTCCAAGCCATCTTGAAAACTTCAAACTTGAAATTATTGCAACAAATGTGAATGAAGGAATTAATTTACTCAAAGAAGGAGCATGTGATTTCATGATTTGCTATGCAGATCAAGCATTGATCTCAGGCATGAACACACGCATTCTATCGCACCTTAAAATTGGGCAAACTGACATTATTCCTGTCACTGCACTCACCCCAGAAAAGCAGGCTAAGTTTGATATTTATCAATATTTCCCCCTTATTACTTACAGTAGCAAGGCCTATTTAAGGGTTTTGGTAAATCAATTACTCACGAAACATAATTTAAAATATCGAGTACTCTATGAAACAGACAATGCCAACAATGTCAAAGACTTAGTCTTACAAGGTTTAGGCATCGCATGGTTACCTGCTTTAACTATTCAACATGAGCTAGAAAGCGGATTATTACAAATTTGTGATGATCAATTGATTTATAGAAATCAGGATATTTACATTTTTAAAAGTAATTTAGCACATCGAGAATCGATTTCTCAATTGTGGAATATTTTAAAAATGGAGCAACATTCAAAAACTGAGTAAAATTAATCTTAAGTCTAAAAACTGCTATAGCTCGTTTTAAGATTAAAATACCCATGAAACATTGCCCACTCTTGAATAAACAAAAGTGGGCAGTTTTTTAAATTAAATCACTTAAATTAAATAAGCAGATTTGATTATTCTAGAAGCTTTAAAATGACGATCTCACGACAATATTTGACGCAAAATACACGGCGTTTGAGCACTCTTTCCAGATATATATTCAAAATAGCTTTATGATTCTGCACAATAAAGATGATCCACCATCTGCACACCCCCCCCTAGACCAGCTCGATTGCAACCGCTGTTGCTTCACCACCACCAATACATAAGGCCGCAATTCCTTTCTTACCACCCGTACGTTTTAAAGCATGAATCAGCGTCACAATAATACGTGAACCCGAAGAACCTAACGGATGTCCTAGTGCACATGCACCACCGTGAATATTCACTTTTTCAATTGGTAAAGCAAAGGCATCCATGGCAATCATAGCCACCATTGCGAAGGCTTCGTTAACCTCCCATAAATCCACATCTTCGGCCTTCCAGCCCGTTTGCTTTAAGACTTTTTCAATTGCACCAACAGGTGCAATGGTAAATTCAGAAGGATGTTGTGAATGCGTTGCATATGCCAAAACATTGGCAAGCGGTTTTAAGCCACGTTGATTAGCAATTTCTGCCGAAGTCACGACAAGTGCAGACGCACCATCTGAAATTGAACTCGCATTTGCAGCAGTAATAGTCCCATCTTTTTTAAATGCAGGACGAAGCGTTGGAATTTTATCGACTTTTGCATTAAGTGGCTGCTCATCTTGATCAATTACCATATCACCCTTACGTGATGAGACAGTTACAGGTGCAATTTCTGATATAAAATAACCGTTCTGAATCGCTGTTACGGCTTTATTGAGTGAAGCAATCGCATAATTGTCTTGTTGTTCACGGGTATAGCCTTTTTGATCTGCCATTTCCTGTGCAAGAATACCCATCGACAAACCTGTTTCAGCATCTTCTAAACCTTCTTGAAACATGTGATCAGTTACTTTGCCATGTCCCATACGGTAGCCTGCACGTGCCTTGTCTAAAATATATGGTGAATTGGTCATAGACTCCATGCCCCCTGCAACCACAATTTCAGCAGAACCTGCTTTAACGGCATCGGCAGCCTGCATGAGTGCTTTCATACCTGAACCACAAATTTTATTGATTGTTGTTGCACCCGTACTATCAGGTAAACCTGCTTGACGCATGGCTTGGCGAGCAGGACCTTGTTTTAAACCCGCAGGAAGTACACAACCAAAAATCACTTCATCAATTTCACTTGCCTGTAAGCCTGCACGGCGAACAACCTCTTTAATTGCGACTGCACCTAAATCTGGTGCTGTACACGAAGATAAAACACCTTGAAATCCACCCATTGCTGTACGAACTGCATCTACAATTACGATCATTTTTTATTCCTTCTGTGCTCAATTTTGTGAGTTTGGACGTTCATCCCACGCCCTGATTCAAATATTTTAAGTTTTTCAAATACCAATAGAATATTTTGTCATGCAAATTTTAGTCAAAGAACTACCTACCCGTCCTGTAAAATACATTGAGATTATTAGTTCTAGTCGATCTAACACAATAAAGTGAATGTCTATATAGCTCATCTGACAAAAACAATAAATCGCAAAGCCAAAAATTGGAACTAAATTGCACAAAATTGAACGCAACGTTCAGTTTTCTTGACAATAGACGACAAACATCCTTTAATTTATCATGTGAATAGTTAAATAATTTCATTCTCATAAAAAACCCTGTGTAAACACGACATTAGTTTTAAGGATTTTTTCTAATTCCTGATATACTCAAGTTCACGTACAAAGCAATGATAATGGACTTCAAACATGATTTCAGTACGCCAACAAAATTTTCTTTTACGCAAAGAGAAGATTTTAGCGATGGCAGAAACATTGTTACTCGATAATAATCAGGATATTACTCTCAGTGAACTTGCCACTGAATTAGACATTGCCAAAGGTACAATCTATAAACACTTCAAAAGTAAAAATCAGCTTTATTTGGAACTGATTATTCTCAATGAAAAACGCTTACTAGAGCTCTCTAAAAAATATAACCCAAACATTCAGGCTTATGTATCTCAATACATGCTTTATAATATGCTCAATTCTAATCGCACCATTTTGCTACATGTGATTGAGGAGCGATTAACCAACAATGAACGTAAACTCAAAGACTTATTTGAAGAACTCTATCAAATTCGTGAAGAACGTATTTTAGAAATTCGTGATTTATTCGCTAATCATTTAAAAGCACTCAAAAGCACCATGTCTATTCGTGATTATCTCTCGTATATTTGGACAGTCACATATGGCGCATCATTGCTTCTCAATTCTACACACTATCAAAAATCAATTGGTTCTCGTGAACGCTTAATTAAGCTCTATGTCAAACAAGCACTGATGACACCAGATAAATTATCAGAATCAAATGAAAATATTGAAACTCAGGCTTAATCTTTCAATATTCTTATGTAAGCTTATATAAAAAAACGCTGTCACTTCAATTGGACAGCGTTTTTAATTCTACACTCAAATGTTTCGATACTCTTTTTATCTCAAATGTGGCTCATTAACCTGACTGAAGATTTCATAACACATATGACGTAACCATTGATGACTGGTTTTATGATGACATGACATATGCCAATACTGTTTTACACCATAACTTGGAAAGGCGATTGGCGCATCAAAAATTTGTAAATTGCCTCGCGCAAGTAAAACCTCACTCAAGTAATACGGCACAGTGGCTATTGCATCGGTTTCTTGTACCACAAGCCCCACACCCAAATAACTTGGTATACGCATCAAAATATTACGTTTCAATTCTAAATTGAGCAATTCATTTTCAATATGGTAATGCCCTATTCCTGCATCAATATCAATATGAGACTCTGCTAAATACTGCTCAACTGTTAAATGATTCGGCGTTAAACGAGGATGATCTTTCGATGCAAGAACCACATAGTATTGTTCAAAAAGCTTTTGCTGATAAAAGCCATTTTCCAATTGTGGCAAAAAACCTACCGCTAAATCAATTTCACCATTCGCCATCTGATAGCTTGTTTCAGAGGTAATAGCACGAACATTCAATTTAATATGAGGTGCATGTTTTTTTAAATATTGAGAAATTTTCGGCAATAATACCAAATGAGAAACATCCGTCATCGCAATAGTAAACTGCTGATGTGATGCTTGTTCATCAAAATTAATGGTGAAATTATTAATAATTTCGACTTTATTTAATGCCTCACTCACCAATGGGAAAAGTTGCTTCGACAATTCCGTTGGTATCATTTCATTGCCAATACGTAAAAATAATGGATCATTATAATGCGCACGGATTTTATTCAGAATATTACTGACCGCAGGTTGACTCATGGCAAGATAATCTGCCGCTGAAGACACACTTTTAAATTTATAAATATAGTAAAAAATACTGAGTAACTTACAGTCCAATTCGAACACTAAAAAACTTCTCTACCATGAATTTCAATCTATGGTTATTTTGAGCTTTTTTTGATGTCTTGCCAATGCTTATTTCGTACCTTATCTCTAAAGTGAATAAGACCATTGAGCAATTTCTCTCAAAGTCAAAAGACAGATGACTCAAGCTTTTGCTAGTAAATGCATCTATCTTTCTTACACTTTTATTTTTTAAATCATGGTTCTACAAACAAATCTACCATCAATTCTTCGTCAGAATCTTCATAACGATACTGATCAAGATCGGTGATACCACGCTCAATTAAAATTTCTTGATCAATTATTAAACGTCCTGTTACAGCACGATTTTGACTGATTAAAATTTGATAGGCTGCATCAGCCATAATGGTTGGTTTTCTTGATCTTGGGAAAAGTGCTTTACCTGCACCGCCGAGTGAGAACTCTACGGCTGCTGTCGCAATCAATGTTCTTGGCCACAGTGAATTGACACTAATGCCAAATTTTTCAAACTCTTGATTCATTCCAATGGTTAACATACTCATGCCATATTTGGTAATTGCATAAGGCGCATAGGTTGAAAACCACTTTGGATCTA
The DNA here is from genome assembly GCF_048551395.1 of Acinetobacter sp. TY1. Lineage (NCBI taxonomy): Bacteria > Pseudomonadati > Pseudomonadota > Gammaproteobacteria > Moraxellales > Moraxellaceae > Acinetobacter > Acinetobacter sp. TY1. The sequence continues at coordinate 12,056 of NZ_JBLYZK010000033.1, read as the reverse complement.
AATTCAGCGGTGGAGATAAGCTTAAAATATGCGGATTTTCACTTTTTTGTAAATATGGCAATGCAGCTTGACTACAGACCATCACCGCACGGGTGTTAATTTCATACATCAAATCAAAACGATTTGGATCTAAGGTCTCTACACCTGCGAGATTAATTGCACCTGCATTATTCACAACAATGTCAATGCCACCGAAATGCTCGGCCGCTTCTTTCATGGCTTCAGCAACGGCATTTTGATCACGCACATCAAGTTGAATAGCAAATGCTTTTCCACCTGCTTCTTCGACTTCTTTTGCAACGGTATAAATTGAACCGCCTAATTTTGGATGCTCTGTAGTCGATTTTGCAGCAATCACTATATTTGCGCCATCTCTTGCGGCTTTCAGGGCAATTTCACGACCAATTCCGCGACTCGCACCAGTAATAAAAAGTGTTTTCCCTTGCAAAGACATCGCTATTTCCTTTTTTTGTAATCGATATCAACTAAAATGAATGTTAATTCATTTTTTTGCAATAGTCGGGTCAGTCATTTTCATCACAGTTAAAATTGTACAATTTTAAGAGCCTCAAGCAGATCAAGCTTTTTAAATCAAGATCTTCTTAGCTAGCATGTTTATCGTTTTATTTTCCGATGAGATCATTTAAGCGATGCTCATAGCCTGCACGAGTTTGATGATCAAGCTGTGTCAAAATCCGTTGATCTTTTAAAATACGACGTGCGCCTTTTTGTGCCCATTGTGGTAATGCAATATAACTACGATGTACCAAACGTAAATAATCAGGCACAGCGATGAATAACCTAGGCTTTAATAAGGTCAGTAAAATCGCATCTGCCACTTGTTGTGGCGTCACCGATGGAATTACTTTACCCGCCTCCTCCGTTCCCGAGGACAGTTCTGTCAGTACTTTACTTGGTAAAATGGCGGTAAAACTTACCCCTGAATCTCGATGTTCACCAGCAACCCCTTCCGTCAAACCAATCACGGCGTATTTAGTCGCTGAATAAACCGCAGAACCTGGTAATGCAAAATAACCTGCAAGTGAGGATACATTAATGATATGTCCCTGCTTTTGTTGTAATAATGTCGGCAGTACAAGTTTCATTCCATAAATAACACCCCGTAAATTGATATCAATTTGTGTATCCGTCAGTACTGCCGATTCATCTAAAAAAGCACCCATTGGCATAATGCCCGCATTATTCACTAAAGCATACAAACCACCAAAATGCTGAATGGTATCCTCTATAAAAATTTTAAAACTTTCAGGGTTTCGCACATCTAACGCAAATGCTTTTGCACCAATTCGCTTTGCTTGTTGCTCTGCAAGCTCAAAATCTAAATCACCAATACAGACTTGCGCACCTTGAGCAATTAAAGTTTCTGCTGTAGCCAAACCAATACCTCGTGCGCCACCTGTAATCGCAATCACTTTGCCTATTAATTTTTGTTTGTTGAACATTTTTATTTTCCTTAATTTCATTTTAAAAGTATTTTTATAAATTCATCCTTTAAATTTATATATGTAAACATGTATTCCTAGAATTTATAAATCAGCTTTTTCTACCTCTGCATGATAATCTATACGATACTCTTCAAGATTAAATCGATGCATTTGTTCTTTTAATTTAAAGGTCGTCCACGGCCATACTGTACTATTACGCCCATTTCGATCAATAAAATAACTCTGACAACCACCCGTATTCCAAACCGTTTTTTGCAAAGCAGCCTGAACTTTTTCATTAAACAATTGCATAACAAACGGATCCGTTTCAATGGTTTGAATATCGAGTTCAATCGCCTGTTTTAATGCATCAACGATGTAATTCAACTGTGCTTCAATGATAATAAATGCAGAAGAACTAACAGCGACATTTGGACCAAACATCAAAAAACCATTTGGACAATCGGCAACCATCGTGCCCATATAGCCCTCAGGACTCCCCTGCCAAACTTCAGACATACGTTGCCCAAAACGGTTATAAACTCGATTGGCAATAGGTGGTTCAGCAATTTCAAAACCCGTTCCAAGAATGATCACATCTGCTTCAGCCCGTTCACCGTTGCTTGCAATCAATACATTGCCTTGTACTTCTGCTAAGCCACTCGCAATGACATCAACATTCGGCTGTGCCAAGCTCGGATACCAATTATTCGATTGTAAAATACGCTTACAACCAATAATAAAATTCGGAGTCAATTTGGCACGTAAAATCTTGTCTTTAATGTAGTGATTGAGATGCCATTGTGCCAATTTTTGAAATTCCCTCATGGCTGCTGTACTTTGAATCCCACCATTAATCGTTTCAAATATTCCATATACCGAACCACGCATCAGTTGTTGTGTGATTGGTAGTAATTTAAACAGTGTACGTAAGGGTTTAACTAATGGCATATCTGATTTAGGTAAAATCCATTGTGCTGTACGTTGGAAAATAGTCAAATTTTCAACCAAAGGTTGAATTTGTGGTACAAATTGAACTGCAGATGCGCCTGTACCAATCACAGCCACACGTTTTCCTGTCAAATCAAGATCATGCCGCCACTGCGATGAGTGAAAAATCTCACCTTTAAAATCCTCAATACCTTTTACTTTTGGTAATACAGGCTCATGCATTGGACCACAAGCTAAAATAGCAAATTGCGAGCGCAACTCCCCTTGTGCTGTTTGGATAATCCAACAGTTCTCTACGTCACACCATTGCGCTTTTAAAGCTTCACAGTTTAAACGGACATGCGGCATCACATCATAATGTTTAACGACATCAAACAAATACTGTTTAATTTCTTTTTGCTCAGCAAATACACGCGACCATGCAGGATTCGGTGCAAATGAATAAGAATATAATGCTGATGGTACATCACAAGCACAACCCGGATAGGTATTTTCACGCCAGACCCCACCCATTTCATGCGCTTTTTCAAGTAAGATAAAATCTTCTATACCTGCTTCTTTGAGCTTAATAGCAGCACCTACACCTGCAAAACCACCACCAACCACAATGACACGATAAAAATTCGGATCGTTATTTGTCTTGTTATTTGCTTCCATTGCTTTCATCGCTTAAAATTCATACCAAAGCACACCATTACAAAAGTGTTGAACATTGTCAATTTCCCATCTTGTAGAAATTTTAAGTTTTTTTGCCAATCTGAACTGACTTAGGACAACAATCTTTTCAGCTCTATATTGGGCTTTTTCAAATTCACTTGTAGATCATCATCGCCCGGCAAAGAATCAAGTTCCGAATATCAATTTCAAAATTTTGTCGTAATAATTGCAATAATGTACTGTTAAAACGGAGATCATCCATCCACAAACGATAACCTGACTTTGCTGGCTCATGTGTCATTCGCACTAGAATTAACAATCGCGATGCTTATAAAATTTTTCCGCCTTGTCTGACCCCTTCCACTCTAAAAACCAATCGCTAAAAAGAGCGTATTTGCCCCACCTTCTTCTTAGGTGAATAAATTCATTTTATTGTGATGGCTGAACATGCTGAGTAAACTGCGGATGATCATCTAAAATCTCAAACCAATCCGCCTTTTCACTCGTAAATGCGTGTGATGTTATTTCAATATTGAGTACTTCGTTAATAATACCCACGCGCAAACGGATAACATCAGGTAAATCAGAACGTGCGCTATATAATGGCGATGCACATCTTCGACAAAATACTCGCTTTTTATTCTCCGTAGCATAGTATTCACCAAGCAAATTTTGACCTTGAGTGATTATTAAATCTTTCATTTGAATAGTCGTAATCGCAACAAAAGCTGTTCCTTGTGCTTTTTGACATTGCTGACAATGGCAGATAAAAATCTGTGAAATTTCAGCGTTTATTTTGAGTTGTATGCCATTGCAAAGGCAGGATGCTGTGTACATGGTTTTTCCAATATTATCGTTATGTAGTCAGTCCACCTAAACTTCGAATATTCCCATTTTAGCTTTCTCTTTCACTCTTACTTTTTTGTTGAATATCGAGTTTACGATACTGCTTTAAATTTTCAATTTCGGCATAAAGCAAAGTTTGTAATTCATCTCGAAAATCAATCATATCATCCATGGTTTCGATCTGAGAAATTGGAAGCCAGGGCATAAATTTAAAATAGAATGGTATCCTTTTCGGAATAATATGCTTTGGAATAGAAGGTATTACCTCACCATTTCTCAGAAATTTTCCAATTTTCGGTTGGCTTAGAATTTTATTGAACCATTTCTGTCTGAGTAAAACATTGGCATCAAAACCTAATTCAAAAACTTCATCACCACCTAAAGCCACAAAAGGTGCAATATCATAGCCAAATTCTTGTGCCAATTTTAAAAAACCAAACCGTTGTTTCCAAATAAGTTGATATGCCTCACCTTTGCGTTTAATCACTTCACGACCACCACCAGGAAAAACAAGAATAGAATAGCCTTGACGCATCGCTTCTTTGGCATATTCTTGAACACCATCAACCCCACCAACTCGCTTTACGACTTCTTTCCATAGAGGGATGTGAAAATGCATGTGATCTGCCAAACTCACGATGGCAATTTTATGTTCGTTGAATAAATAGTCGATCAGAATTGGAGAATCCAGTACGTCATAAATCGTATGGTTACCCACATACATCGCAGGTTTATTGGAGTTAAGATTTTCTGTACCTAAGAATGTCGGGCGAAAATAAAAGCGTTGCAATGCACTGATTGCACGTAATAATTTTGGATTATGTTGTATTTCTAGTTTTTTTTGGGTCATGTTGTCTTCCTAAACAACTTAATCCCTCCCAACCTCCCTTTAGCAAAGGGAGGGGTTACCCTCTTTTTCAAAGGTGAGTAGCGACGCTACACAAGAGGGAGAGATTTAGAAATAATCAAACCACACGCTTTTGAACAAGAATCGAACCTACAGAATAACCCGCACCAAATGAACACAGTACGCCATATTCCCCGTCATTCACTTGATCAGCCGTACGATGCAATGCAATGATTACACCTGCTGAAGACGTATTGGCAAACTCATCCAAAATAATGGGAACTAAGGCAGGATCAGCTTCAGCAGCTTCTTTACCCACAACCAATTTTAGAATCAATTCATTCATATTGGCATTGGCTTGATGCAACCAAAATCGTTTTACATTGGCTGGTTCAATCTCATTTTTAGCCAATTGTTTGGTAATGATTTTTGCAACAAGTGGGCACACTTCTTTAAACACTTTACGCCCATCTTGACGGAATTGTTTATCATCACGAGAAGTCAATTCAGAGCCATTTAAGAAACCAAAGTTATTGCGAATGTTATTTGAGAATTGCGTGAATAAATGTGTATCTACAATTTCAAAACCTGTTTTAGTTATGGTTTCTTCAATAATAGATGCTGTTGCAACATCACCAAAAATAAAATGACAATCACGTGAACGGTAATCAGTATGACCTGATGTAATTTCAACATTGACTAACAATACACGGCGTGCACCTGACTTAATCGCATCATAAGATTGTTTCAAACCAAATGTTGCAGCAGAGCATGCAACATTCATGTCATATGCATAACCTTGAATACCAAGTGCTGTTTGAATTTCAATCGCAACAGCAGGATATGCGCGTTGTAAATTTGAACATGCCAAAATTACCACATCAATATCTTCAGCCGTAACACCTGCATTTTCCATCGCTTCTTTTGCAGCAAGAACACCCCACTCTGCTTGAATTGAAAGCTCTTCATCAGCGCGTTCTTCAAGGCGAGGACGTAAACGATTGATGTCCAATGCGCCTGATTTTTCAATTACATAGCGTTGTTTAACACCTGATGCTTTCTCAATAAATTCAGCACTTGAACCTCGACGAGCATCGATCTCACCCGATTCAATTTTTGCAGCATTTTCGCTGTTAAATTGTTCCACATAAGCATTTAAACTTTCAACCAACTCTTCATTGGTAATCACTTCTTCAGGATGGTAAAGACCTGTACCTGTAATTCGGATGCCCATGTAAAACTCCTTTTCCTAATTTACAAATATTTCAAATTGTTTCTATTCTAACTGATTCCGAGCTTTTCCCAAACTTTTTGCAAGCGTGTAGGCGAAATCGGCATTTTGGTTTTCATTGGCTGTGAAAATAATGAAATTCGTAACTCTTCAACCATGAAATACAATTCTTTTAAACGCATATCATTTTTAAATTTAAATAACTTATCCATCCATGGATCAATCTCTTTAATCGCATCCTCATCTCGTTTTAGATTATTCGGCAAACGATCTAAACGCAATAATAATCCTTTTAAATAACGTGGATATTCCTGCCATATGTCGGAAGGTTTGCTATAAACAAAACGAGATAAATCCATTAAATCTAACTGATCTTCAATATCATCCATGCTCTTACCGAAAACGCTTTGATCTAACATCAACAATTTTTGACGAATTTCTTGCCATTGAATATAAATTTCACTAATCATTTTCAAAGCATCTTGGCCATGACTGAGGAATGTCTTTTTGAGTTCTAGCAATAATGTCGCAAATTCTTCAGCATTAATCGGTAAATCTTTGATTGTCATTTGTAAAGTTGCGTAGACAAGCATTTGCTCAAGTTGGGCCTTATCACCCAAAGGTGAATATGCCAATGCCAAAGGTTTTGAAATTTGCTTTTTCAACTGACGAATCAAATCGCCCAATTGCATGTGAACGAGACGGATCACACCTTCTCTATGCTGCTTAATCGCTTCATTTTGATCATTAAAAGTTTGAATCACCACGCCTGATTCATCTTTCGCATCAAGTTTTGAGAAGTCTTTCGTGGGTACAAGTGCCTGATATTGCTTGACGACTACGCCTGTCACTTTTTGAGAGGCTTCAAAAACAAATGAATCGGGGAAAGTTTTAAACTCACCTTTCAATTGCTTTACAGGACTATGAGTTTCACTGCGACAGCGAGCTTTTAGTTCATCAAGGTGGCGACCCTTTTCAATCGTGCGACCTTTTTCATCCACCACAATAATGAACGGAATCAAGTATTGATCAATACGCTCAAAAGAAAAATCTTTTGCAGTGATTTGATCACCACGCAATTGATAGGCAAGAAAATCAAAGATATGCCCATTTAAATGCTGCGCATCTACTGCCTTCAGCAACTTTTTAGCTGTATCGGGAATCGGTACTAAATTTCGTCGTTTATCTTTAGGCAAAGCTTTTAACAATGCTTCAATTAAATCTAAACGCCATCCAGGAATACCCCATGACCAAATATTTTCATCGACTTGTGGTAAGGCTTGCACAGGAATTTTAACTGTTGCACCATCTTCATCATGACTTGGATCAAAGCGATAACTTACAGCAAGACGTAACTGACCATTATGTAAATAATCAGGGAATTGTTGCGTTGTTGGACGGTCGTTCATCCATAGATCATCGTCTTCAGCAAATAAATAGCGCGGATTTTTTAATTCTACTGTCGCTCGCCAATCTTCGAAACTACGGCGACTCGCAATTTCAGTTGGCACTTTAGTTGCGTAAAATTGATAAATCGTTTCTTCATCGACCACTAAATCACGACGACGTAATTTATCTTCAACACGCTCAGCTTCTTCAAGTTTAAGTAAATTATGTCTTAAAAATGGTGGTGATATACCTAAATTACCTGTAGTTAATGCATCACGTAGGAAAATCTCATGCGCAGCAGGCTGATCAACTTTTTCATAATTGGTCGGACGCTTTGGCTCAATAATCAAACCAAATAACGAAATCTGATCATAAGCATTCACCACACCAGGTTTTTTCGCCCAATGCGGTTCAAAATAATGATGTTTCAATAAATTAGGTGCAGCAAGTAAAATCCATTCAGGTTCAATTTTTGCCAAAGTCCGCAAATAAACCTGAGAAGTTTCTACCATTTCAAATGCCATGACCCAAGGCGTATTGGTTTTATGCAAGGTTGATGCAGGAAAAATACGTGCTTTTTGCTGACGTACTGCCATAAAAATATTACGTTCATCAGTCTTATTGGCAATAAAAGACAATAAACCTGTCAGTAATGCACGATGTAGATTTTCATAATTTGCTTGTTTTTCATTAAAAGAAAGTTTTAAACCTTGCGCTAAATCAACCAATTGCTCATGGGTTTTCTTCCACTCACGTAAACGCAACCAACTTAAATAATGCTGTTTTGCAAATGTGCGGCGTTTATTTTCACTTAAATTTTCACGGTTTTCCGTCAGCGTATTCCATAACTTAATGTAGAACAGAAAATCTGAATCAGCTTCTTTAAATAGTGCGTGTTTTTGATCTGCCTGCATTTGTTTTTCTGCAGGTCGTTCACGCGGATCTTGAACAGCAAGTGCTGCCACGATAATCAGAACTTCATTGAGAACACCAAAATGTGCACCGCCCAAAATCATCCTTGCAAGGCGTGGGTCAATCGGCATTTTTGCCATTTGTAGACCAATTTTGGTGAGTTCACTTTTCAGTCCCCCTTTAACACAGGGGGATTGAAGGGGATTTTTTTTATTTGAATCTCCTCTATCCTCTCTTTGAGAAAGAGTGGAATTAGCTTTTAAATTATTTTGAGTTGGCTCATTCATTGCGCCCAATTCAATCAATAATTTACGACCATCATTCACCAAACGATGATCAGGTGGCTCAATAAAGTCAAACTCTTCAACAGAACCTAAGCCTAAACTTTGCATCTGTAAAATCACCGATGCCAAATTAGTCCGCTTAATTTCAGGTTCAGTAAACTCAGGACGGCTTAGGAAATCTTCTTCACTAAACAGGCGAATACAGACACCAGGTGCAATACGACCACAACGCCCTTTACGCTGATTAGCCGCCGCCTGTGAAATTGCTTCAATCGGTAAACGTTGTACACGAGAACGATAGTTATAACGTGAAATACGAGCAAAACCGCTATCGATGACATAGCGAATATTCGGCACGGTTAAGGCAGTTTCTGCAACGTTGGTGGCAATAATAATCCGTCGTCCACCACCTGATGGATTAAAGATTTTTTGTTGTTCTGCAAGTGCTAAACGTGCATAGAGTGTTAAAACTTGCGTGTGTTTAGGTCCAAACTTTTGCAAGGTTTCTTGTAATTCTCGAATTTCAAGTTCAGTACTTGCAAAAATCAGAATATCGGCGTGTTCAGGATGCCCTTTACTTTCCGCATCCTGGAAACATTCTTCAACCGCTTGTACCACTGCACGAGGTAGATTTTCTTCAAAATCATCAAAGTCATCATCATCACTACCGCCAATAGTCATTTCTGAAATTGGGCGATAAATCACTTCAACAGGAAAACTCCGCCCTTCAACCTCAAAAATTGGTGCGCCATTGAAGTAATCGCTAAAACGATTTACATCTAAGGTTGCAGAGGTAATGATAATTTTTAAATCAGGGCGTTTTTTTACAATCGTTTTTAAATAGCCCATGATGAAGTCAATGTTCAACGAACGTTCATGCGCTTCATCAATAATAATTGTATCGTACTTATTTAAATAACGGTCATTGGTCAGTTCAGCAAGTAAAATACCATCAGTCATTAATCGAACAATAGAATCATTCGAGCCTTGTTCATTAAAACGAACTTTAAAACCAATCGATTGACCGAGTTTTTCACCGACTTCTTCCGCAATACGTTGTGACACACTACGAGCGGCCAAACGACGAGGTTGCGTATGCCCAATCATACCCGTTAAGCCACGCCCTGCAAGCATGGCAATTTGCGGTAACTGCGTTGTTTTACCCGAACCTGTTTCACCAGCCACAATAATAATTTGATTGTTTTGAATGGCTTCAATTAATTTATCGGCATACTGCGTGACAGGTAAATCTTGATTAAGCTTAATGGTCGGAAGGCTAGCCAAACGCTTGCGTACTTGTTGATTTGATTTTTCAAAAAGCTCATCATATTTTTCAGGATTAGCCTCTTTACCTTTTTTCAGCCGACTTAAACGATGGCGATCTCGTACCATGACCCATTGATCGACATTTAACTGATTAGGCACAGATGCACTTTCCTGAAATTAAAAATTGAACGTCATATTTTACGCTGTAATGCAGATGAGAGATAGTCTTACACAGCGTAATTCATTTACATTTCATGCAATCACTAAAATCAAAGGCTTTTAACAAAAATAAAAATCATCGATCAAACATATCAATTTAAACCATAAAAAATCATGCTGAAACGCACATGAATTGTGTTCTCACGACATAGACAGATTAGCCATTGAATAATATAACAACGCCCTCAAATATATGTGAATCAATATACATTTATGCCAAATTAAATGTATCAGAATAAGGATAATATGATGTCAAACAACGTAATTTATAGAACTGAAGCGATTCAAATGCAGCTTCGCTTAAAAGACCCATTTATTGTGACCATGCATCATATTGACCATTATCCTCAAGGTAATGCACAAATGGCACCCACTATTCCATCTACTCCTGATGCACGCTACAGCATGTATCACGGTGAAACAGTGCCTGGCTTCCCTGCACATCCACATACTGGCTTTGAAACCATTACTTTAGTCGAGCAAGGTACGGTTGATCATTTTGATTCTTTAGGAAATTCAGGTCGTTATGCAGATGGTGATGTGCAATGGCAAAGTACAGGCAATGGTGTAGAACACAGTGAAATGTTCCCACTTGTGCATCAAGATAAAGAAAATCCATTGGAATTATTCCAAATTTGGTTTAACTCATCGCCTGCACAGAAAAAAGAACACGCTGTCTATAAAATGTTTTGGCGTGAACATATTCCGCATGTTGTGAGCACGAATGCTCAAGGACGCAAAACGGATGTACGTGTGATTTCAGGGCAATTTAATGACCATTGGAGTTTGGCACAACCGCCACATTCATGGGCATTTGCGAAAGAAAATAAAGTGAATATTTTCATGATCGCACTTGATGCAAATACTGAATTAACCATTCCTGCAACGAGTGCAACATCAACACGTTTTGCCTATTTTTATGAAGGTGATACTTTAAATATTGTAGGACAAAACACGCCTGTAAAACGTTTACTTGAGTTAAAACCCGATGTAGAGATTGTGCTTAAAGCAGGTTCGACCATGACAAAAATCTTGTGGCTTGAAGGTGAACCGATTGGTGCACCTGTTGCAGCGCAAGGACCTTTCGTATTGAACTCTCAACAAGAGTTACAAGTAGCATTTTCACATTACTTTGAAACTCATTTTGGTGGTTGGCCTTGGGACTCTGCGGCACCTGTTTTTAGTCCAGAACAAACGCGTATTGCGAGTTATCGCAATGGCGAACAGGTTGAATATCCCGACCAAGTTGTCTAACCATCATTTGATGTGATTTTTAAAAAGCCAATCTACGGATTGGCTTTTTTATGTGCGCTAAAAAATAGATTCAGGTAAAGATAAGGCAATAACAAAAAAATACGCCTAAAAATAGCCAATTGTTATCACATAAATGAATACTGTCGTAGATCACCCGATAAAAAGGTGTAGCCAAAAAATATATTCATAGGAACGGCTAAAAACATTAAAAAATGACATTGAGAACTATAAATAAATGCTTTGATTTTAAAAAATAACCCATTTCGCACAGCAAACCAAATATTGCAATATAAGCGAATAAAATAGGTTCATTGGTCATATAGCCGTTAAGTTCTGAAAAATAAATTAGCTCTGCAGAACCTTAGCCTACCATACACCATGTCTGGATCATGATTAAAAGACATTAAGATAGACAATGATGTCAGCACCAAACTAAAAATGGGGGAATAACGAATATATTTCATTCACATCACTCATTCTTTTATGTTCTAAATTCGTGAAATATAAACATCAAACTTAAAATCATAAAAATGCATTGCCCTATAACCCAAGCCAACAATCCATAATTTTGACAATAAACAATACTGTCATACATTAACTGACCGATTGATGGAGACTCAATCATGCTTAAGGAAATTCCTTGTAGAATAAGCAAAATCATGACAAAAAATGTGTACCAAGCACGATGATAAGACCATAAAAGTGGAAAAAACAAACTCAATGCGATAAAACCACATGTGCCAAATAATGAAGGA
>NZ_JBLYZK010000032.1:0-33484 GCF_048551395.1 Acinetobacter sp. TY1 | reverse complement strand
ACCTTAGAAAATACTATGAAATTCACTCCAATCCCTGAAAATAATGAAGAATTACACCTTCCTCAGCTTGTTTATTGTGCTTCTTTGAAGAAAGAGTGTCGTAAAATAAAACAATTATTGAATAAAAAGCAATTTGATAATGGAAAATCATCTAGAAAACAATCAAATGCAACAACTATTAACGATATTAAAACAAAGATATGAGACTAATATGTATCGTCATGCTCATATTGAGTGGGCTGCAGTGTATAAAAAGCTATCAAAAAATCCTATAAAATTACTTTCTTTATATCAAATGGAAGAAGGTGGTGGAGAACCCGATGTTGTTGTCTTAGATTCAAAATCTTTTGAAAATATATTTTATGATTGTTCTATTGAATCACCAAAAGGACGTAGATGCCTTTGTTATGATCGTGACGCATTACTTTTACGTAAAAATCATTTACCCCTTAACTTTGTATTGGATATGGTCAATATAATGAGTCTTGAGTTATTAAATGAAGAGCAATATCAGAAATTACAGACAGTATTTTCATTTGACTTGAAAACTTCGAGTTGGGTTTATACTCCAAATGAAATTAGGCAAAAGGGCGGTGCTTTATTTTGCGACTATCGTTATGGCAGAGTTTTTATTTATCATAATGGCGCTCAGTCTTATTATTCTTCGCGTGGATTTAGAGCATTGTTAAGAATTTAGCTTTAAATTATTTTGGCTAGATATTTTAAATACGTATATAAAAGCAGATTAAATAATCTGCTTAAAATTAGTCAAAAATCTTTTCAGCAGCTTGGAATGGTAAGCTCACTACATCAATTGCTACTGCAAAAGGTAATAGAACCAATTTTTCAAATGGATTCATTCCTGATTTGGATTGGTAGCTTTCTTCTTGATGAGTGTAAATGCTAACTTGGTAGGGTTTACTTAATGCTTTTAACGAAGCTAAGTTATTAGCTGCAGGATAAACAACACCAGCGAGTTTGATTTCAAAGCAGAAGCGTTGTGCTAACATGCGTTCATCGCTTGAATTTGAGCATTCCTTTGCGCCATTTTCAATAAAAAACTCTAAATCTTTTTTACTAATATCTTCTTTGAGTTTTACATAGGCAAGGGGCAAAGTCCCTGTAAAATTTCCATCATTTTTTTCTGAATAGAAACTCAGTTCTCGTGTGATCTGAATATTTTTTGGATCAAGCTTGCCAATTAAACTGACAAATTGAGGTCCACCTTGCGTGAGTACATAACTTTTCTGTTGTCCAGCGATGACTAGGCTGTGGGTGGGTACGTTAGGTAAAGGTTTTGCGGGCTGTCCAAATGCTACGACTTGGTCTTCTATTAAAGTCACTTTGTTGGTGCGCGTATAGGTTTTATTGCTGTCTTTTTTGATTAGTGTCGAGGTTGCACAGCCTGAAAGTAGAATGGCTGATATTCCGCATGCAAATGTTAGAGAAGACTTTGAAAGTGACATATATTTGTTATTCCTCAAGGATGATTTTAAGCATATCAATTATTGATATAACTATAAATGTATAAATATTATTAAACAATAATGAATAATTGGAGAAAATACGAGTTTTTTTGAGATTAAATATGTAGAGTTTATAATGATATTATTTCAAGAAAAGTATAAAGCTTTGTAACATCACAACATAAAAAATGAGCAAAATATTTAAAACAAACATATTCCATCGCTGAATGATTAGACTATAAATTATATTCCCCCCGACTGTGATTGATATGAGCGGGTTGAATAAATATAGGAATAGCGTGGCTTTGAAAGCTTATGTGTTATCTGTAGTTTCGGGTTTGCAGTCATCTGACCCAATACGAGTATTTTTATCATACTTGCACCTTTAGGCATAGATCGTAGTTCGGCAACCAATACGATTAATAAAAATAGTTCTTTTAAAATCAATATCGATGCCAATACGATGAGGCAATTGTTTGGTAAAATTGCTAACTAGGTGCTACAAACAGTGCTTTACCGAAAAATTAAAAAGCCAATCATCAGATCGGCTTTTTCTGTATTTAGAATTGGAACGAATAAAAATATCTTAACACTATGAGTGTGGTATTTATCCTAGCGTTTTATAGTCGTTTTGAGTTTCACTTTATAGTGATTTCATCTATGCTAGTTTATAGGTTGTCACGAAAAAGTTCACATTTAATCATCTTACAGCTAAGCAAAAGCATGCTGAATATTGATTTAAAAATAAGAGAAAATATGGTTAAGCTAAAAAAAATAATTTTGAGTAGTACAATTTTTGTATGTAGTCATGTGTTAGCAAATCAAAATGCATCTTTATTAACTAATATCAATGAGATGACTTCATCAATTCAGAAATTTTGTAAAAATCCTGAACAGTTAACTCAATATCAAGATTTGAATAAATCTCAACAAAATTTATTAAAAGATAAGAATGCAGTTATTTATTATCCATTTGATATTATAGATATTAGCGATTATCCAAGTTTAGATTTGAGTGATCAATGTCAAAGGACACTGGTAAGTAATCAAATCGAAATTGCTAAGAATGAAAAAAAATTAAGGGAAGGTCATTCGAGTGAGGCCTTCATCTACTTAGACTTATTAATTTACACTTCATTAAGGAGTCTATATGACAATCAGGAGTTATCAGCACTCGATATTCAAAAAATGAATACTTATGAGCAAAAATTTCTGACAGAATTTGATCAAGACCCAAATGATAAGGCAAATGCTTCAATCGCTTTATCAACTTTAATGCGCTTTTTTAAATATAATTTAAATTATACGCCTAGAGAAAATCGTAAAATTTTCGATGCCAATATAAGATTTAAAAGAATTTATGATCATATTTATAAAAATGAGAATTATAAAAAATTTAATGAAGATGTAAGGTTTATTATTCCTGTCCGCTTAACACAACTTAGTTATTCTAATGAAGAGTATGAGCTAATAACAGCAATACAGAATGGTAATGTGGATTTGATTAAGAGTACTGCTGCAAAGTTCAGCCGATTTTATAATAACAAGCAATTGGCTAATCAATTTCATAATGATTATGATACTGATGCAGATTTTGATGAGGTAATTCGACCTTGGTGGGTCGGTGATTTACTTACTTTTGCATTTTTTAAAGTGAATGATCTTCAAAATGTGAAAATATGGATTGAAAGATCATCGCTTATTGAAGTAGATGAAACAACTTGTAATGCTACTACCTTGGTTTCAGATTCATCTTTAAACATCTTTCTAAAAAATGATAAGACGTGGTATCAGCCAAAATTTGAAAAGATGATGAAAGGATGTGAGCATATTCAAGCAGATACTCGGATATTATCAAAATTTGATTATCATAGACTAATTAGAAATTATGAAAAGCATTGTGATGATAAATATGGATATAAAACTTCCTTGCTTAAATTAAAGGATTCTAAATTTTTGAGTGATTCAGATTTTTATACAACAATGGCTCTTATGAGTGATCTATCCGATACTATAGAAATGGCAGAAGATTCATCTATTACCAATCGTTGTGTTGTTGCATTGAAAGAGAATAAAGTTGAATTTTTACAATTCTATGTTGATCACATGAAGTCAACTGCTTTTAATTACCAAGATGCAAAAAATGAATTAAAAACTTTAAAATGATAAAAACCCCGCAATAAGCGGGGTTCTTTTTATCTTAGTATTTAATTAAGCATTAAACACGTTCGATAATAGTCGCGATCCCTTGACCAAGACCGATACACATGGTCGCAAGACCGATTTGAGTATCTTGTTGCTCCATTACATTAAGTAATGTCGTCGTAATACGCGCACCAGAACAACCCAATGGGTGACCCAATGCAATTGCACCACCATTCAAGTTGATCTTGTCTTGCTTATCGTAAATACCTAAGCCTTTCATTACAGACAGACCTTGAGCAGCAAATGCTTCATTTAACTCAATCGTTTGGATATCATCCATGCTCAAACCAGCACGTTTAAGTGCTTTTTGAGTTGCAGGAACAGGACCATAACCCATGATCGCAGCATCACAACCTGCAATCGCCATAGAGCGAATCACAGCACGAGGCTTAAGACCAAGCGCTTGAGCACGTTCAGCAGACATCAACAACATTGCAGATGCACCATCAGACAATGCAGAAGAGGTCGCAGCAGTTACAGAACCGCCTTTAGGGTCAAACACAGGACGTAAAGCACGGAATGCTTCAATATTTGCATCTTGACGGATGACTTCATCGATGTCGCAAAGTTGTTTAAAGCCATTTGCATCATGACCTTCAACACCCACAATTTCATTTTTGAAACGACCTTCAAGTGTTGCAGCCCAAGCACGACGGTGAGATTCAACACCAAACGCATCTTGTTCTTCACGAGTAATGCCATTCATACGACCTAACATTTCAGCCGTTAAGCCCATCATGTTAGACGCTTTTGCATAGTGCTTAGATGCTTCAGGGTTCAAGTCGATGCCGTGCATCATCCCTACGTGACCCATGTGCTCTACACCACCGATGATGAAAACATCACCTTGGTTTGTTGCAATTTGAGCCGCAGCAGTGTGGATTGACTGCATAGAAGAACCACAAAGACGGTTCACGGTTTGACCGCCAACAGTCTTAGGAAGATCTGCCAATAACACGATGTTACGAGCAATATTCATCCCTTGTTCTAGAGTCTGGTTTACACAACCCCAGATGACATCTTCAACTTCGTTTACATCAAACTGGTTACGAGCAACTAAAGCACGAACTAACTCAGCAGATAAGCTGTCAGCACGTACATTGCGGAACATACCGTTTTTGGTTTTACCCATTGCAGAACGTACGCCATCAACGATGACAACGTCACGTGGATTCAAATTAGCCATTCACGTTGCTCCTTAACCGTAGAATTTTTTGTTGTTAGCAGCCATATCACGCAACATTTGTGGCGCTTCATAAGCTTTACCTAAGTGTGCATACTTGTCGCAAAGTGCAACATACTCAGCAACACCCGTTTGGTCGATATAACGCGCAGGACCACCACGGAATGGAGGGAAACCAACACCCATGATCATTGCCATGTCTGCTTCAGAAGCAGTTTCGACAATCTTGTCTTCTAAGCAACGAACTGTTTCGTTACAGAATGCAAGCATCATACGGTCAATGATTTCCTGAGCATCAAACTCATGCTTCTCCGTTGTTGCCATTGTTGCAACAAGCTCATAGGCAGTCGTATCAACAACCTTCGCTTTCTTGCCTTTACGGTCTAATTCGTACTTGTAGAAACCAACGTCATTTTTCTGACCAAGACGTTTGTTTTCATACATGATTTCAATCGCGCCTTTGTAATTTGGCTTCATACGATCTGGGAAACCTTCCGCCATGACTTCTGCGCCATGTACACCTGTGTCTATACCAACAACATCAATCAGGTATGCAGGACCCATTGGCCAGCCGAATTTTTCCATCACCTTATCAACTTGCTGGAAGTCAGCACCGTCTTTAAGTAATAGGTCAAATGCACCGAAGTAAGGGAACAATACGCGGTTCACAAGGAAACCTGGGCAATCATTTACAACGATTGGGGTTTTACCCATTTTCTGAGCAAGTACGACTGTTGTCGCAATCGCTTCTTCAGATGTTTTTGCACCACGGATCACTTCTACTAAAGGCATCATGTGAACTGGGTTAAAGAAGTGCATACCCACAAAGTTTTCAGGACGTTCTAAGCTTTCAGCTAAACGTGTGATTGAAATTGTAGATGTATTTGATGCAATGATCGTGTTTTCACGAACATTTTTCTCTGTATCTGCAAGAACAGCTGCTTTGATTTTTGGATTTTCCGTCACAGCTTCAATCACAATGTCGACTTCTTTGAATTCGTCATAGCTTAAAGTTGGACGGATGCGAGCAAGGGTTTCACCCATTTTAGCAGGAGTCATTTTTTTGCGTTCAACTTGTTTAGTTAACAAGCCATTCGCTTCTTTCATACCCAAAGCAAGTTGTGGATTACCTATATCTTTCATGATGATTGGTGTACCTTTGCTTGCCGCTTGGTAAGCAATACCACCACCCATGATACCCGCACCTAAAACAGCTGCTTGGTTTACAGGGTGAGCACCTTTCTCATGTTTCTTAGATGCTTTTTTCACAACTTGGTCATTGATGAATAAACCAATCAATGCACCAGCTTGAGGCGTAATTGCTGCTTTAGCAAATGCTTCAGCTTCAACTTTTAATGCGGCATCACGACCTTGACTTACACCTGCTTGAAGTGAATCAAGAAGAAGTTTCGGAGCAGGATACTGAGCAGGGTTTGCTTTCGCAAGAACCACACCTTTAGATGAGTTAAACGCCATCATTTGTTCAAGCATGTCGAGTTTAACAGGCTCTAATTTTTCTTGACGTTTTGCTTTCCAGTTTAAACGACCAGAGATAGCTTGCTTCACAAGATCAATAGCAGCATCTTGTAATTTGTCTGCAGCAACAACCGCATCTACAGCACCATCTTTAAGTGCAGCATCAGGGCGTTTGTTTGCAGAAGTGGCAATCCATTCAACGGCATTATCGATACCGATCACACGGCTTAGACGAACTGTACCACCGAAACCTGGGATGATACCGAGTTTAACTTCAGGTAAGCCAACCGTAGCAGCTTCAGACATGACACGGTAGTCACACACTAAGCACATTTCAAAACCGCCGCCCAATGCAATACCATTGATTGCCGCAACTTTAGGAATCTCTAAATCTTCAAAAGAATTGAAAATATCGTGAACAGGCATAGCCCATTCCACAATAGCAGCTTCGCCTTGTTTGAAGTTTTCACCAAATTCAGTGATGTCTGCGCCAACGATAAATGTAGATTTTCCAGAGGTAACAATTAAACCTTGGATTGAACTGTCAGCTTTAACAGCTGCAATAGCGGCTTTAAAATCTTCAAGTGTTGCACGGTTAAATTTGTTAACCGACTCACCTTGTAAGTCAAAGCGAAATTCTGCAATTCCGTCCGAAAGCATTTGGACGGTAATGGCATTGCCAGCGTGGATCATGCCCTGATCTCCTTTTTTGGAGGACTTCTAAGTTGATGTTCTGAAGCGTGTGTACTATTCCTGCACACATTTTTCTGCTTCACTAATCTTACGATAACTATATCTAAAAAGAACATAACAAGTTGTATCAAGCCGTGACGCAGGGGTCATTAATTTTTTTGTTTCAGCCTTGTATATCACAGGTGTTTGATCACGAGTTTTCTTACAGATTTGTGATGAAATTTAGATTTATGTCAGGCTATGGTCATATAAGAAATTTTTTTGGCATTTGATAGATACACATAAAACAATTTATGCCTTGAGTTTTTTGAATTATCTTTTTAGCTTACTCCATTACATTATGTATAAATGTCGGGAAAAGACACAATGTTTAAAAATTTAGCATCTGAAATGATGGGTACAAGCGATATTGGAACCATTATTGAACCACAAGACTTTAATAAGACGGATATTGATGATTATATTTTTCATGAAGATAACGAAAAAATCTTCTTTGTGATTAAAAGTAAAACAGACGAATACTGCTTTACCAATGTCGCGTTTATGCACCTTGATGGTAAAAGTGCGATGAGCAAAAAACGCATGTTGTACCGCTATTTATATAAACACAATCCGATTAAAAATGTGTTACTTGAAACAGCAGGTACGGTGGATTTGGATGCTGAAATCAAATTTCAGTTAGGAGAGCAAACATTTTCAATAGATATTCATAAGAATCAAATTGAAAAAATTCGTGATCTTTATAAAGCTTTATTTACGATTGGTGAAACTTGTAAAGACATTAATCGTCAACGTAATATTTTGCTTCAAAGTACTGATAATGTACAAAAAATGTTTAATTTAAGAGAGTTAAGTGAGCAAGCCATTTTAAATTTACCTGAAATTATTAATCAAACTGCACAACAAGTTGAAGAATATTCAAATCAACGAATCAAACAAATTGAAAATTATGATTTTTCTGAAATTTTTGAACGCTATTTAAAAAATTAATATTATATTTTTTAGCAATAAAACGCTTGAAAAGGCGTTTTTTATTGCTGAAATAAAAACCATGTAAAAGTTAAGGGATTTGGGTAGAATATCTTGATATAGATATGAGTTTGAAACTGATGCAAATATTTCGAAGTAAAATAGATTGGTGGGTTTTAGGCTTTATCATTTCAATGTCAGGTTTGTTACTGCAACTTTTATTTACGATGTATGCCAAAGGCACAATGGTTGAATATCCTGAACATACAATCGTGTATATCCTCACAATAGTATTACTTTGGTCGCCAATTTTTACAACGCGTTATTCTCTAAATAAAGATGTCTTGATGGTTCGTAGCTTATTTTTTAAATGGCATATTCCACTAGCGAGTATTCAAAAAATCAGCGCTACCGATCATTTGAATGTATCACCTGCATTGTCACTTCAGCGGTTACGTATTGAATATTTAAAAAATGGGCAGAAGCAGGTGATTTTTATTTCACCAAAAAAGATCGATGCTTTTCGTCAGGCTTTATCTTCTTGAATGAAGAAATGATTATGAACATACCTTAAAGTGAGTAAGGTCATTTAGATTCTTTATAACAATTTGACGACTTTCCCGAATACTTAATTGACTATAGATGGACAAGACTATTGGGAACTTTATCACTCAAAGAGTGAGTGTAAAATTACTAATTCAACAGAATTAAGCTGTGATTTGATGAATGGGGGTCGTTTATAAAGCTGTAAATCAGCCATTGAAAAACTTAATACACCATCATCATAGTTTTGGAATATTAAAATATACTTTCTTGCACTTGAAAAAAGAATGATCGAACGACATTATCCTTATATATTCCAAAGTTTAAAAAGCAGACAGTGAACGAAAACGCACGTGAAAATATTGAAAAAATTTTAGCCAATATGACCTCGCTTCCCGGTGTCTATAAGATGCTTGGAAAGGATGGCGAGCTTCTCTATGTGGGGAAAGCTAAAAATCTAAAAAATCGTGTGTCGAGTTACTTTGTTAAAACCATTGAACATCCAAAAACACAGGCTTTAGTGGCTCGGATTTACGATATTGAAAGTTTGGTAGTACGTTCAGAAACTGAAGCCTTACTGCTTGAACAAAATCTGATTAAACTACATCGTCCGCCATATAACATTATGTTGCGTGATGATAAATCTTACGTCTATATCTTTGTTTCAGCAGATAAGCCTTTTCCACGTATTGCCTCAGGACGTGGTAAGGGAAAACATCAAGTCGGTAAGTTTTTTGGTCCTTATCCTAGTGCGTACAATGCCCGTGATACGCTTTTAGTTCTGCAAAAATTATTTAATGTTCGCCAATGTGAAAATAGCTACTTCTCACAACGGAAACGCCCATGTCTGCAATATCAAATTAAACGCTGTACGGCACCTTGTGTAGGATTAATTACACCTGAAGCCTATAACGAAGATGTGCAAAACTCGATTCGGTTTTTGAAAGGAGACACTAAAGAGCTTAATCAGGAATTGATTCAAAAAATGGAGCAAGCTGCGGAAAACTTGGAGTTTGAAAAAGCAGTATTTTACCGTGATCGGATGGCTTTACTGCGAGATGTACAGTCACAACAAGCCATTTATAAACTTAAAGGTGAAGCCGATATTCTTGCGATCGCGTATCAGGCAGGGGTGACATGCGTACAAATCATGCATGTGCGTAACGGTAAAATGCTCGGTGGTAAAAGTTATTTTCCTGATATGTTAGGTGATGATTTAGGGCAAATGCTATCAGATTTTATTGCCAATTTTTATTTCCAAGTTGCAGATGAAGTGCCAGCTGAATTAATTGTCAATGTCGATGTAATTGATCGAAAAGAACTCGAAGAAGCTCTATATCAACAATTTGAAAAGAAAATTCAGATTAAGCACAATGTTCGGGAAACACGTGCAGAATGGCTCGAACTGGCTGAAATGAATGTGCAACATGCGATTAAAGGAAAATTGGCAAATCATTTAGAACTCAATGAACGCTTTCATCAACTCGAGCAAGTTTGTGGTCGCCCAATTGACAGTATTGAGTGTTTTGATATTTCACATACGATGGGGGAAGCAACAATTGCATCTTGTGTGGTATTCGATGCGGGTGGTGCAAGAAAGCGTGATTATCGTCAGTTTGCGATTGAAGATATTACGGGTGGCGATGATTATGCTGCTATGCGCCAAGCACTGACACGCCGTTATAAAAAAGCCATGTTACCTGATTTATTATTGATCGATGGTGGTAAAGGACAACTACATATGGCAATGCAAGTCATGCAAGATTTAGGTTTAGATGCCTTTATGGTCGGTGTATCGAAGGGGGAAGGACGTAAACCAGGTTTAGAAACATTGCATTTTACCGATGGTACAAAAATTCAATTACCTGAAGACAGTAAAGCTTTACATTTGATTCAACAAGTTCGTGATGAAGCGCATCGTTTTGCCATCACCAAACATCGCGCAAAACGTGATAAGCGCCGTGGTGGATCAGTGTTAGAAGCAATTCCAGGCTTGGGACCGAAACGCCGCCGTGATTTGTTAACGCATTTTGGTGGGATTCAGGGGGTTCTTAAAGCTTCAGAAAATGATTTAAAACTTGTACCTGGTTTGGGAGATGTAATGGCACGAACTATATATAAAGTTTTGCATGAGTAGAGTGATTTATCATTAGTAGCAGTGGCCAAAGTTAACATTGACGCATGGGTCACGGATCATTTTCAATATCTGAAAAATATGAAACAGTAATGAAAGAATAAAACTTAGGATAACTCATGTCATTGGAAGCACTATTTCAACAGATTGAACAGCAAGAACATATTGATATTCCAAAAGGTTGGCTACAAGGTCGAACCATTTTTGGTGGGTTGGTTGCAGGTATGTTGGTCTATAAAGCCTTCACGACGATCAATGATGTAACCCAAAAATTGCTCAGTTGTAGTGTCACTTTTGTCGGCCCTGTCGATGATGCCCAAGTAAAATTAACGGCTGAAATTTTACGACAAGGAAAATCGGTCACTACCATTGAAGTACGTCTTTGGCAAAATGAAACAGTGCAAAGTATTCTAATTGCAAGTTTTGGTCGTCAGCGAGAGTCTTACATTCAAGTTTCGCAAGAACCACAAACTCCTCATTTTCCTGAAATTAATCAACTCAACATTGTTCCAAAATATTTACCTTTTCCTGAGTGTGTGAAAAACTTTCAATTGGCTTGGACAGAAGGAAGTTATCCAATGTCGGGTAGCAAAGACCCTGATTTTTCAGGCATGTGCCGATTTGACCCTGAGTTACATCCCAATCGTAAGATGCATATTGCAGATGTCGTAACGCTGATGGATGTGTGGCCACCGGGTGTTTTACCGATGTTTAAAAAGACTGCACCTGCAAGTTCACTCACATGGCAACTGACGTTTATTCATCCACTTGAAAATCAGTTAAATGATTGGTTTAAATACAATGTATTTACTGAATATGCCCGAGATGGTTACTCCACTGAATATGCACATCTATGGGATGAACAAAATCGATTAATTGCCATATCTCGGCAGACAGTGACAGTTTTTGCTTAGTTCACTGCTGACTTGTCGACAGTTTTGGCTGAATCGTTTAAAGTAGCGGACATAATAGAGTGTGAATCTCTGCGTATTTTGTCTATTTTAAAGACAGATAAGGGGGAAAAATGGCGGTGTCTATGACCACAGGTCGAATCCTGAATATTCCAAATATTTTGACGCTTGCTCGTATTGCGTTAATTCCTGTATTTTTATTAATCGCATATTGGCCACCTGCGGTGGGGGTAAATGGTCATGATGGCGGTATGACTCGCCATCTTGTACTGACAGGTATTTTTGTGGTTGCCGCTGTAACGGATTGGTTTGATGGCTATCTTGCTCGAACACTTAATCAAACTTCAGCATTTGGGCGTTTTCTTGACCCTGTTGCCGATAAATTGATGGTGGCAGCAGCCTTAATTGTCTTGGTACAATGGAAGCCTAGTATTGCAATGGCATTTGCTGCGATTGTAATTATTTCACGTGAAATAACCGTGTCTGCTTTACGCGAGTGGATGGCTGAGTTGGGCGCACGTACTAATGTTGCGGTGTCGACAGTCGGTAAATATAAAACAGCATTTCAAATGATTGCCATCACGGTATTTTTACTTAATTGGCAACCGCTTGAAACATTGGCGTATGGCTTGCTGTATACCTCAGTTATTTTGACTTTATGGTCAATGTTTATTTACTTAAAAGCGGCTTGGCCATATCTAAAGCAGCCTTAATAGGCTGTTTGAATACCTCATTCGCTTAATAAAAAAGCTCCGTTCATCGGAGCTTTTTTATAGGGAAATAAATTTTTTGAAGACTAACTATGTGTTTCTTCTTCGCCATCATCATCAAAAGTTTTGGCAATTTTTTCGATATTTAAACTCTTCGCCATCGCATCAAAAATTTCTTTATACGTTCCATCTTGGTGATATAAATCATGATGTTCGCCGTGTTCTACAATCTGTCCTTCTTTCATCACATAGGTGTAATCGGCATCAATGATTTGCGACAGGCTATGTGAAATCATAATCACAGTGCGTCCTTGTTTAATCTCATCCAAACTATTTTTAATTTGTTCAGCGGCAATTGCATCTAAGCTTGCGGTTGGTTCATCTAAGAAAATAATCGGAGGATTTTTCAGGAACATACGGGCAAGCGCAATACGTTGTTGCTGTCCACCTGAAAGTAACAGTGCATCAGCCTCATAAGCATGTGGGAGCTTTAAAATTTGTTCATGAATAGAGGCTTTTTTAGCAGCTTCCATGACTTCTTCAGGCGTTGCAGTACTTTTGCCATAACGAATATTTTCAAAAATTGAACCAGGAAAAATATGATTTTTTTGTAAAACCAAGCCAATATTTTCACGTAAATAGTGAGTGTCAACCTGTTCTAAATCAATGCCATCAATTTTAATTTGACCATTCTGAGGTGCATAAAACTTATCAAGCAGGCTAATCAGTGTCGATTTCCCCGCACCCGATAAACCGACCAAAGCGGTAATTTTATTGGGTCGAATGGTCATGTTAATACGATGCAATGCTTGATAGCCATTGGGATAGCTAAAGTCGACATTGCTTAATTCAAATTGCCCGTGAATCTGTGGCTTTTGCGTACCACTTTTTTCGATTTGATCATCGGATTCCAAAATTTTAAAAAAACTTTCTGAATAAATCATCGCAGAATTAATTTCATCATAAATACGATGCAGTGAGCGAATAGGTGCAGAAACATTATTGAATAATAAAACATGGTACATGATCATTCCGATACTCATTTGTCCATTCAGTACAAAATAAGCGGTTAAAATGATAATGAACACAACTCCTACTTGCTCAATAAAGGTTTTTAAACCATCAAAAATATAATTGGTTTGACGGGTTTGCATCTGATTATCAGTCAGTGATTTTTGTAAGTTAAGTTGTTTGGCTGATTCAACTGATTCTTTATTAAAAGATTTAATCACAGTAATTGAGTTAATAATACTGATAATGCCCTGACTTTTTTTCTCAAAATCATCACGTAAAGCCCGTCTTTTACCCGATACTTTTTGTGATTGTTTAAAGGTAAGCCAAAAATAAATTGGTACAATAATTGTGGCAACAAGTCCAACCCAAAGGTTGGCGTAATACATCAGTCCAAGTGCAATAATAGCACTGGTAAATAGTGGTAAAATATCAATAAAAAAGATCTGTACAAGGCGTGTGAGTGAGCTAACCCCACGGTCTATACGGGTTTGTAATTTTCCTGCTTGATTATTTTCTTGATCAAAAAAAGCCAATTTATAGGTGATAAATTTTTCAATAATACCTTGCGATAAATCTTGAGAAATTAAAATCCGTAGTTTTTCACCAAAAGATTTTTGTCCAAATTGCACAATAGCATTGATAATTTCCTTACCTAAAAGTACGGCAGTAATGGTGATCAGAATATGCCAACCATCAGCTAAACCTTTGCCATCTAAGAGTAATGCATTAATGCTATCAACTGCATATTTAAGCGTGAGCGCATTGACCTGTGCCGTAAGAGAACCAATGAGTGTCAAGATTAAAGTAATGATGACCAACCAGCGATACGGTCGGACAAATGGGCGGAGTTTTTGAAAAAGTTGCCATAAGTTCATAGAAAGTTGTTTTTATTGTGGTACTTGTTCTGAGTCTATGCCTGAATGATTGTTGTCACAAGTTATTCTGAATATTGTCATGTTTTGAATTGTGAACGTATCGGGTAGACTTAAAAATGAACGGATGAATATGAGGTGTGAAACATGAATCTCGAGCTGTTTGCACCTGAGCAAAATGACAATTTATTGCCTTGCGATGGCATTGTGAAAGATTATGGTTTAATTTTGAATGATGAGCAAAGTCAAAAATATCTTCATTACTTTTTACAGCATTTGGCTTGGCAGCATGATGAAGTTTTTATTTTAGGGCAGCATCATCAAACGGAACGTAAAGTGGCTTGGTATGGTGATGAAAGTTATCAATATCGTTATTCAGGTATGACAAAACAAGCACATGCATGGAATGCAGGATTGTTCCGATTAAAACAGCATATTGAGCAATTGGTCGGACATTCGTTTAATACTTGTCTTGCCAATTTATATGATAATGGTACGCAAGGCATGGGATGGCACAGTGATGATGAACCTGCTTTGGTCACAGAAAGAGGGCTTGAAACGGTGGTAGCATCCTTAAGTTTTGGTGCAACACGGAAATTCAGCTTTAAGCATAAGACCAAACCTGAAAAAGTCGATTTGTTATTACAAAGTGGTCAATTGATTGTGATGCGAGGGCAGACTCAGACGTACTGGAAACATACCCTTGCTAAGTCGACCAAAATTTTAGAACCTCGCATCAATTTGACCTTTAGATGTTTTCATCAGTAATGTATTGAATCCTAAAGAGGATAAAGTCGTTCATCAAATTGTTCGAGTTTCGGGAAAACCAAAGCATCTAGCTGATCTAAACTCTGAAGATGTTTCGCATAATCGAGGAGCATTTGTTGGCGAGCCTCTAGAGAAATATAAGGTACGTGGTAGGCAATAAATGGAGGTAGAACCTCAAAGCCGACATAAGCCAAAGTTCCACGTTGGATGGGTAACAATAAATTTTCAAGTGAACCATGAATCGCATTTTCACCAAACATATGATCACGCCCACCCAATGTGAAACTCAGCATGGCCTTTTTGCCTACCATTCCACCATGATTATAAAAGCGTTTTCCACCATAAAAAATGCCTGATACAAAGACACGATCAATCCAACCTTTTAAAATTGCAGGAATAGAAGTCCAATACATTGGAAAATTTAAAATCAGTAAATCGGCTTTTTGAACTTTTTCAATTTCGCTTTGAATATCAGTTGAAAGGAGTTTTTGTTGAGAAGCATGTCGTTGTTCTAACGCATAATTTAAATATTCTTCATTTTTTAAGGTCGTGAAATCTTCTCGTGATGCAACAGGGTTGAAATTCATGGCATATAAATCAGAAACCTCAACATGATGTCCTTGTTGTTCTAATACTCGAACAGCTTGATCTTTTAAAGCAGTTGTAAAAGAAAGTGGTTCAGGATGTGCATGTACAATCAAAATATTCATAATGGTTCCAATCAATCCTTGTTAGTAGGGCAGATTATTGTTGTTTGAATGAGAACACGAGTATTCAATAAAATAATACATTTGGCATTTGCCGAAAGTTTAACATTATTCTTTTTTGTGCATATTTCAGTTGCTCTTTACATGTAGAAATAAAAAAAGCTCATGCCATGGCATGAGCTTTTCACCTCTGAGGAATCCTATTTTAAATATAAAATAGGATTCAGGGATTTATAAATACTGAAGAACAAAATCATAATATGAGAATAAACTTGTAAATACAAGCTTTATAAAGATGATAAATGTATAAGTTCTTAACCGTTTGATTTGGTTTCGATATTTGCTGTGTGATTAGTCAGTTGATGATTTTCAGATAATGCTTGATAACGTTTTTCAATTTGCGCCGCACTGTCTTTTAAAATTTCAATTAACTTATCAGTATTGATAAATTCAAAACGATTTTTAGATGCCAATACAGTTAAAGAAAGTGGTGCTTCTTTGCTTGAAAATTTAATTGGAACAGACAGTCCTGACACATTTGGATCAAGCTCACCACGTGATAAATAGTAACCTTGTTTCTTGATTTTCTTCATTTTAGTGACGAAAGTATCTTCATCATGAGCAAAACCTACTTCATCAAGTTCATGGATGAAGTGTTGATAATATTCATGAATTTTTTGTTTCGGTAAATGCGCCATAATCACTTTAGGTGAAGATCCCATAAAAACAGGGCGAGGACAGCCACGACCATAAGATAACAAGGTTTCATCACGGAAAACTTCATGGTGAATATCAATACAATAATCATCATTTAAATGTGTGAGTAAACAGCAAAGTTCTGTTTTTTCAGAAATTTCTTGCATGAAGGGCTTACTGATCTGAACCAATGGATCTGTGGTACGAGAGATATAGTCCATCACCGCAATTTTGGGTCCCAAAGTATAGTCGCCCGATGTACCACTTAAACGTTGTAAAATATCGGCAGATACAAGCTCTTTTAGATAGCGATAACTTGTTGGTTTTGAAAGATTAAGTTCTTCGCAAATTACATCGACATTAATTACGGGTCGATTGACCGAAAATAAATCGAGAACTGTGAGAATTTTCCCAAAACTTGAAAGTGCCATTTCGAACCTGCTAAATCGGTGAATGCAAAAAATAAAATCAATTGTTATGTTATAACAAAAACTTTTGTTCGTGTTGAGTGCTTTTTGCATTTATACCTACATTTTTTATGCAAAAGCGCTTTGAGATTTTAAAGATAAAAATCGAACAACTTGGTTTGTTAATTGAATTATTATCATTATACGATATTTTTATTGACTAATATTTGTTTTTTTGAAAGAATTTACGATATTAATATCCAATGATGAAAACTATCTTTTGAGTAAAGATTAAGTTTTCAACATGAATCGAGTCGCTCTCTACTCGACCGCTGTATCTGAACAAAGCACATATTTGTTCCTCTATTTACATATTTTTTCTTTGACTGCACTGTTTAACAAATTAAACGGTGCAGTTTTTTGGTCGTTGAAAAAATTAAAATGTGACGTGTACAGTGAAAATTGTAAAATGAAGTGTTACTTTTCATCGAAATTGAACAGATGGATATCCGCTTTAAATTACAACAGAGAAAATCAATAAAATTCAATTTATAGCGAGTCGCATCCATGTCCTTAATCAAACCACTATTGGCTTTTAGACCCAATAAATTGGATTGGATTTTTGCGACCAAAACTTTTATTGCGGGCATGCTCGCATTATATTTTGCATTTGCGTTAAACCTGAGTTATCCCATTTGGGCGATTGGTACAGTATTTGTGATTGCCAATCCTTATGCTGGTATGGCTGCTTCAAAAAGTATTTATCGTTTACTGGGTACATTATTCGGTGCGATTTTTGCAGTTGCTGTCATGCCGTCTTTGATCAATATGCCATGGTTATTAGTTTTAGTACTTGCCATCTGGGTCGGTGTTTGTCTTTATATTTCCTTAATTGACCGTTCACCGCGAAGCTATGTGGTCATGTTGGCTGGCTATACTGCCGTTATTATCTGTTTTAACTCAATTTACTATATAGAAACAGTTTCTATATTTGATATGGCTTTAGGGCGGTTTTTAGAAATTTCGCTTGGTGTTGTTTGTAGTGCTGTGGTCAATGCCATTATTTTCCCTATGCATATTGGTCCTGTCATTCAAATGCGTGTTTCCAAAACTATACAAGATACGCAACACGTTTTTGACGCAATTTTATCCGATGAAAAACATCAAAATAATTACACGCAGTTATTGGCAAATATCACTCGTGACACAAGTGATATTCATACTATGGCAGAGCATTTAGATTATGAAAAATCAAAATTTAAAGGGATGACCAAACCTTTACAAGAACTACTCCATCAAATGACCATGCTTGTTGCCAACTTGGTAGCAATGTCTGAACGCATGAAGCAACTCGATCAGATTGATCTCAATTACCGTCAATATTTTCAGGATTTTCATCAGCATATTAATGATTTTTTGCAAAATGAAAGTGAAGTCAAAGCAGATGAGTTACTTTATTTACCTGAACATTTTGAGCAAAAATTTCAGCGGATTACGACTCAGGCAAAGCCGGAACAATGGGTGATTTTGGGCAGTTTAAAAATGGATATTCGCCATTTTATTCAAAATATACGTGCTGTGAAGTTGATTTGGCAACGTATGCAGGCAGGAGATAATAGCTTACCTGAATCGATCGTACCATTGACGACAGCCTATCCGAGTTTGCATCGAGATTATGGTGTGGCTGTACGTGGAGGTTTATCGGCATTTTTAACCACCATTGTGGCATGTGCTTTTTGGATTTTGAGTGGTTGGAAATCTGGTTTTATGTTGGCAGAAATGGCAACCATTACCGCATGTATTTTAACATTTCTAGATGATCCTGTACCCGCACTAAAATTGTTTATTCGTGCGAGTATTTACGCTTCATTTTTTGTCTTTATTTATGCCTATGGCATCTTTGCCCATCTGACTTCTTTTTGGGAAGTGATGGTGGTATTGGCACCCTTTATTTTATTTTGTTTGATGCTGTATTTGCATCCACCCTTACATGGTTTGGGGCTGCCTTTAATTATGAGTACTGTTATGGGCTTAAATTTACAAAATCGTTATTCAATGGATCAGGTCGCATTTTTTGACATGACCATTGCAACCATTATTGGCCCAATTATCTCGGTATTTATGGTACATGTAGTGCGTTCAATGTCACCTGATATGACTGTACAACGGATGCTTGCCTTGCACTATAAAGAATTGCGCCAAGCCATTCACATGCCATATGGCACAGGCTTTCGAATTCATTTAAGGGGTGTGCTTGACCGTATTGGTGTACTCAATACGAAACAAGTTCAGTCGCAAGTCTTGAAAGATGAAATTAATAATGCCTTGATTGAAGCGAGTGCAATGGTTGATTTCACTCGCTTGCAAGAACTCATTGATAAGTTGTCGCCTAAGTCCGCATTAAAAGCTTCATTGCTTGAATTACAAAAGGTACTTGATGAATGTTTGGCGCAGCGTGAAAGCGACTCGAATAATCGCACTTTTGAAGCACAACTGAATCAACAATTTGCTCAAGTGATACAAAATATTGCATCTATAGAAGATAAAGAAATTCAGCAACGCATTGAAATCTCAATCAACAATATTCGAAATAGTATTTGCCATATACCGACAGATTTAGCATTGAACACTGCACATGAAGGAGCATCATATGGGTGAGTTAAATGTTTATGGTGTGTATGTTCCTATTTTTTTGGTTCAAGCGATTTTGGCTTATCTTATTTTTCGTTTTGTAGTAATGGGAATTAATCGTTTAGTGGAAAAAGATTGGATTCTTTTTCCTGCCATTTTTAACTTGTGTGTGTATTTGATTTTACTCTTTTTGATGCATCGCTTGTTTATTTGGACGGGTTTTTAAATTGTATTTGAATTTGATGAGTGAACAGGTTGAAACATGAAAACATTTGATCTACGCAAAGTAATACGACCACTCGGTTTTCTTGTGGTAGTCGTCATTGCCATACTGTGTATTAAACATGTGTGGGATTATTACAATGCAGAACCGTGGACGCGTGATGGTCGAGTACGTGGCGATGTGATTCAGGTTTCTTCTGATATTGCAGGTTTGGTGACAGAAGTCATGGTGCAAGATAATCAAACAGTGAAAAAAGGGCAGGTCTTATTTAAAATTGATCTTGCACGGCAAGCTTTAGATATCGAGCAAGCCAAATCTGATTTGGCAAAAGCGCATTCAGGACTTGCCGCAGCAGAAGCGGGTTTAGCTGAAGCTAAAGCCAATGTGGTGAAATCGGTAGCCAATACACATCTTGCGGAAAAAAATGCCAATCGTTATGCAAGCCTTATGGATGGCGCAATTTCAAAACAAGAACAAGATGAAATGTTTGCCATACGAGATCAATCGCATGCCGAGCATCAACAATTACAAGCCGCAGTTGAACAAGCCCAAGCCAATATTAAACAACAAAAGGCATTCATTGAAGCTGCAACAAGTAGTGTGCATTTGGCAGAGCTTAATATGAGTCGTGCAGAAGTTGTTGCGCCTTCAGATGGTACACTTTCAAATTTTGATTTACGCTCAGGTAATTATGTTAAAGTCGGTGATGCAGTTGCAGCACTTATTGATCGTAAACAATTGTATGTTGTAGGTTATTTTGAAGAAACCAAACTGAATAAAATTCATTTGGGTGATCAA
Organism: Acinetobacter sp. TY1; assembly: GCF_048551395.1. Lineage (NCBI taxonomy): Bacteria > Pseudomonadati > Pseudomonadota > Gammaproteobacteria > Moraxellales > Moraxellaceae > Acinetobacter > Acinetobacter sp. TY1. Next base: position 13,078 of record NZ_JBLYZK010000032.1, on the reverse strand, counting down.
GCAACAGTTCAGTTGATGGGAGATTCACAAAAATATAAAGGTCATGTACAAGGAATGGCATCGGGGATTGAAGACCGTGAACGTACAACATCTTCAGGTCTACTTGCCAATGTTAACCCAACATTTAGTTGGGTACGTTTGGCACAGCGTGTTCCTGTCAAAATTGTCTTAGATGAAGTACCACATGATTCTTTGGCTTTTGTTGCAGGTCGTACTGCAACGGTACATATTTTAGAACGTGATAAAAAAGAATAGTTCTATCATTCATCAAATTAAAACCCACCAATGCTCATAGAGCGAGGTGGGTTTTTTATTTCTATTTTGAGATTTAAGGCTTTAAGCCTTCAGGATTGCGATACCAACTTTCAATAAATAAGGCAGCAGCAAGACTATCGGCAGATAAGTTTTTGCCACGCCCTTGTGCTTGATAATGATCGAGTTCATCACGTGCTTCACGCGTGGTTAAACGTTCATCAACCATGAGGGTTTCAATATTGGTTTGATGGCGCAAACGGCGGGCAAATTTACGTGCACGCGCTGAAAGTTCCGATTCGCTATCATCCATATTGAGTGGCAGTCCCACTAAAAATAAAGTTGGTTGATGTTGTTTCACGATTTTTAATAAATTATCCCAATTGGGGATGCCATCTTTCATTGGAAATAATGGCAATGGATTTGCACTTGTAATTAAAGAAGAGCCAACCGCCATACCTGTCTTTTGTGTGCCAAAGTCAAAAGCCATAATAAGCTGTGGTTGTGTTAAATCAGGCATGTCCAATCTCAGATGATAACCAAGTACGATCAATACCTATTTTACGATAAGCCGCATCCCAACGCTCGCTATATGGCAAATTAAAAATTAAATCCATATCTGAGTCACAAATAAGCCAATCACCACGAGCAATTTCATTCTCAAGCTGGTTCTTTGCCCAACTTGCATATCCCAAAGCAATTTGGTAACGCCCGACCCCTTCATTGTGGGCGATGGCATCCAAAATATCTTTACTGGTGGTAATACAGACATTTTCACCAATTGCTATTGAAGAAAGCCATGTCGGTTGCCCTGTATGTAAAACGAAACCCGCTTCAGGACGTAAAGGTCCGCCTTGTAACACATCTTGCAGACGGACATGATCGGCTTCAATATCGAGATCATTGAGCAGTTCTTTGACATTTAAACCAGATGGGCGATTGAGAATAATTCCCTGAGCACCATCTTCATCGTGGCGGACTAAATAAATGATCGTATTTGAAAAAAAATCATCTGTTAAATCGGGTGGTGCAATGAGGCAACGATGCATCAAATGTTGTTTACTCAACGATAGTTTCTCCCAATGATTACAAGGTCATGAATTTAAAATGCCAAAAAATAGACTGAAGGTACATTCTTAACATACTCGAGTAATACCATTTCAGCTAGTTATTTTATGATTCAGTTGATATTTTTATGATTGAGTTATAACCGAATTAAATTTTAGTGTACGTAATTGTTTAGCATGTTGTAGCGTAGTTTCATTAATTTCAATGCCACCTGTCATACGAGCAAGTTCTAAAATACGCTGATCTTCTTCAAGATTTAAAATCGTACTACTCGCAGGGTCGGTTTGGCGTTTTTTCACCAATAAGTGCTGATCTGATTGTGCTGCAACTTGTGCTTGATGGGTAATACACAAAATTTGGACATGTTGTCCAAGCCCTGCCAATAATCGTCCAACAATTTCCGCCGTGCCTCCACTGATACCGACATCAATTTCATCAAAAACTAAGACTTCAGATTCTGTTTTTTCGGCATTCATTACTTGCATCACTAAGGCAATACGTGACAATTCTCCCCCTGATGCCACACGACCTAAAGGCTGTGCAGGAATACCTTTATTTGCCGTAAACAGTAGTTGAATAAAGCTAAAGCCTTCTGCTGATGGTTGATCAAGCGGTTCAAATTTAAATTCAAAATAGGCTTCAGGTAAGGCGAGTTGTTTGACTTGCTCAGTGAGTTTCTTTGCCAAAGGCTTAGCCGCAGCACGGCGAATATCATCTAAATGCTGCGCGCTCTGTTGATAATGCTGTTCTGAAATGGCGATTTGCTCTGCCAACGTTTCAGGATCTTCAAGTGTATGTAATTGTTCAAGCTCTTGTTGCCATGCTGTAAATTGTTCTTTTAACGCTTCAGGTTGTGTACGATATTTACGTGCTAAGCGGTGGAAAATTTCAAGCTGAGTATTTAGCTCTTCCATGCGCTCAGGATCAAAACTTTGGCGATCAATAAATTGACGTAAATTTGCAGCGGCATCATCAATTTCACTTTGTGCATTGAGTAAAGACGTATGAATTTCAGCAAGTTGCTCACTGCGTCCTGCATGGGATTCTAAACGGCGGATGATGGATGAAACTTCTTGTGCAATATTCTGCTCAGATTCATCCAATGCATTGAGTCCATAACTACAGTCTTGCATAATATGTTCATGATGGCTCAGGCGATCAAATTCTTGCTCAATGTCTTTATAGTCAACTTGTACCAACTCTTCGAGTTCCTCAAGTTGTAATTCTAAAGTTGCAATACGTTGCAAACGATTGGCTTGTGCATCAATGGCTGCTTGGTGAATGCGAATGTTTTTTTGCCATTGGTTGTAGGCGTCACGAACTTCCTGTGCAGGTTGTGCAAAATTACTATAACGATCTAACCAATGCTTTGGATAAGGTGGCTCTAATAGTTGTTGTTGGCTGTGTTGGCTATACATTTGAACCAATAAACGTCCAATTTCTTTGAGTTCAGATAAGCTGCTCGGACGACCATTGACCCATGCTTTACTGCGTCCTGTCGCAAAAATCACCCGACGTAAATGAATCTCGCCTGATTCATCATCGAGTTCATGACTTTTCAGCCATTCAGCCTCAGCGCTATTGTCCCGATAACTAAAACTTGCCGTGACATCAGCTTTCTCTGCACCAAAGCGAACATGGTTGGTATCTGTTCGTTCACCTAAGCATGCTGAAAGGGCATCGAGCAATAAAGATTTACCTGCCCCTGTTTCACCTGTGAGTACATTGAATCCTTGATCAATGTCCATGGCTAAACGATCTGCTAAAGCAAAATTGATGAGATTTAAGTGTGTCAGCATAAATGCATCCAAGCTGCGAACAATGTGGTTCTAAGATAGTGAAGTTTTGTTTTTGTCACAAGACGTTAAATATTCTAATATGAGTCAATATTTATAATTCTAACGTAAATTTATAATGAAAATGAAATTACCATTGCCTATTGCCCCAAAAAAAATTCAGCAAAAGAAAATAGTGTCACCTAAAAATGTCGCGAAAATCAACCAACAATTAAACGCAGCTTCAAAACAATTTCATGTTGCACTGGCTCAAGAAAACTATGCAGCAGCTTATCAGTTTATTTTACCTGCCTATAAGCTTGTTCCTGAACATGCAGGTATTTTAATGGACTTAGCATATACTGAACTTCGACTAGAGCAATACACGAAAGCATTTTCACATTATAAAAAAGCCATTCAATTGAGTGGGAAAGTGGTCGATACCAATGTTTATGATGGTATGACTGAGGTTTGTCATTTTCTCAAGCGGCCCGAAGATCTGAAATACTATGGTGCATTGGCAATTCAAAGTAAAAAAGATATGGTGGTGGATGAGCCAATTATTGGTCAAGTTTCTTCCACACCACCGAAGTTTGATACGAAGAACAAGAAAGCCAATATCATTGCATTTTCATTGTTTGGCAATTTGGCACGTTACTGCGAAACTTCACTGATTAATGTCGATTTAGCCAATGAAATTTATCCTGAGTGGACATGCCGTTTCTACGTGGATGATTCTGTGCCTGTTAATGTACAGCGTCGCCTTGAAGAAAAAGGTGCAGAGGTCATTCAGGTGAATGGCAAACAGCGTGAGTTATCTGGGTTATTTTGGCGTTTCTTTGTGATAGATGATCCGACAGTGAAACGTTTTTTAATCCGAGATGCCGATTCATTGGTGTCATGGCGTGAACGTGCGACTGTCGATGAATGGCTTAAAAGCGATAAATGGTTCCATCTGATGCATGACTTCTATAGTCATACAGAATTAATTTTAGCAGGTATGTGGGGTGGCTGTACTGGTGTATTGACCAATATTGAACAACATATTCGTGATTACGTGGAAACAGGACGCTATTTATCGAATCGTGTTATGGATCAGCATTATTTACGTTATTGTATTTGGCCAACAGTGGCACAAAGTGTCATGAACCATGACAGTCAAGGTTTTGACCCGCAGGGTATAGCTTTCCCTTTACATGAACAAAAGAAAGATTATGAAGAACTCAGTCAATTTCATATTGGTATGAATGAAGGTTCGGCACAGTTTGAAACTGCGGTGAATATTGCCGATGTAGAACAGGTGTATTGGACTTTGGTCGATGAAAATTCACAGCCTATTTGTTGTTATATCAGTAAGGTTTCAGCTGCACGTACTATTATTGTCGACATTCCAAGGACTTATGCATTTAGAATTACTGCAGGAGAATGGAGTATTCATGTCAGCGCAATTGAAAACGCAGATTGATTAGTTAGGCTGAGGTCATTAAACTAGCTCATACAAAACTTATATAAATGCGCATTATTTGGAGAATACGCATGTCGTCACAATTTGATCATGTATCAGTAATAAAAAAATCGAATGTTTATTTTGGTGGCTCATGCATCAGCCATACGGTGCAATTTGCTGATGGAACCAAAAAAACATTGGGGGTAATTCTACCGACTGAACAAGCGTTGACATTTGAAACGCATGTGCCAGAACGTATGGAAATTATTTCTGGTGAATGTCGTGTACGTATTGCAGACAGCGAAGAACAAGAGTTGTTTCGCGCAGGTCAGTCTTTCTATGTACCTGGTAATAGCAAATTCAAAATCGAAACAGATGAAGTTTTAGATTACGTCTGTCATCTTGAAGGCTAATCAATCTTTTTTTACATTTGATCTGTGCATTTAAATTGAATGTGAGCGCATCAATTGAACGAAGATTTTTAAGCCGAAATGGTTTAAACTAAGTCATTCTTAAAATCCTGTAAAGTTGGCTTTGCAGGATTTTTCTTTTCTCTCCCCATATATCATTTATCAATAGTTACCAGAGGTCGTTCATGGCTAAACCCGAATATTATTATGGCGTTCATTCAGTGGAGTCATTATTGGAGCTTGAACCTGAACGTGTTCTGACTTTATTTGCATTAAAAGGTCGTGATGATCAGCGCTTAAAGCGTGTGCTTGAGCTTGCTGAGCCTTTTGGGATTAGCGTGCAACAGGCAAGCCGTGACAGTTTAGAAAAATTGGCAGGTCAGCCGTATCATCAGGGTGTTGTGGCAGCCGTACGTCCACATCCAATTTTGAATGAAAAAGATTTAGATCAATTATTAGAATCTTCTCATCAGCCTTTATTGCTTGCATTGGATCATATTACTGATCCGCATAACTTGGGTGCATGTGTACGTACTGCTGCTGCGATGGGTGTTGAGGCTGTGATTGTACCGCGTGACCGTGCTGCTACATTAACCCCGACTGCACGTAAAGTCGCAGCAGGTGGTGCTGAAAAAGTGAAATTTATTCAAGTGACTAATTTGGCACGTACACTTGCCAACATGAAAGAAAATTATAATGTTCGTGTGATTGGTACCATGCTTGATGAAAAGGCATTAGCGATCCAAAAATTTGATTTTACAGGTACGCCTGTATGTATCGTGATGGGTGCGGAAGATACCGGTTTACGTCCGATTACTCAGTCACAATGCGACCAGACGGTGTTTATTCCAATGCAGGGTGATTTACAAAGCTTGAATGTCAGCGTGGCAACAGGCATGGCTTTGTATGAAGCATGTCGTCAGCGTCAGGACTAATCACTACATTTTATTGCAACAATTAAGAATAAGGTCTATCACAGATTTTATTCTTGTCTTATATTTTTAAATATTTACACCGAGAAAGATCATGATGACCTCCCGCAACATGGGCTATGTTTATGTGGCAATTACAATGTGTATTTGGGGGGGATTCACGATTACGTCAAGATTAAATGCAATATGGCATATCAGTGCTTGGGATATTACAGCACTACGTTTTGGCTTAGCATTTTGCATTTTAACGCCTATTCTTATCTATAAAAAAGATACTACATTCTTATTCAAAAAAGAACCGTTTATTCTTGCGATGCTCGGTGGTGTGGTGTATTGCCTCACTTCCTATAGTGCTTTTCATTATGTTCCCGCAGCACATGCGGCTATTTTCCTCAATGGTTGTATCCCATTAGCGACGGCTATTGCTGCATATCTTCTATTTAAAGAGCCTTTCGATAAACATACATGGATTAGCCTGAGCATTATGCTCTGTGCGATTTCAGGCATGAGTTTATTAATGTATCGAGAAACTGGTGTAGCATTCGGCTTCGGCGATTTATTATTTTTTTTAAGTGCGGTGTGGTGGGGGATTTTTACGGTATTGTTAAAACAGTGGAAGCTCTCTGCATGGCATGCGATGACAGGTGTCGCGATTTGGTCTGCAATTGTTTACATTCCAGTCTATTTACTCTTTTTACCGAAACATTTGGCCGATTCAACATTCGCTCATTTAGCTATGCAAACCGTTTTTCATGGCATTTTTGTCGTGATGATTGCGACTTTGGCATATATTGAAGCTATAAAGCGTCTAGGTGCATTTCAAACAGGTAGTATTGTCACGCTTGCACCATTTATTGCAGCGATTATCGCCGTGCCACTTTTGGGTGAGTCACTGAGCTTAGCGATGATTTGCGGTTTAATCGGTATGGGTATTGGTGCATTACAACCATGGCGTTGGTTTGGGCGTAAAGATAGTTTACAAGCGAGTTTAGAACAGCAAAAGCAAGATTAAATACATTTGTTTGAATTTAAGAAGTTTCGCTACGTGCTAAATATTGCAGATGCAAGGGTTTAAGCTTTTCATATAAATGCTCAAGCTCACCGTCATTCAGTACAATATCATTTGCCATTTTTTGTTTCTGAATACGAGGCATTTGTGCGGCAATAATCTTTTGGATTTGATCTATATTTTGACGATCACGAGATGACGCGCGAGCAATTTGTAATTCTTCTGAGGCATCAATCAGAAGAGTATGTTGAGTCAATTTATGTTGATTGGTTTCAAATAATAACGGCGATACTAATATTACATAAGGGCTAGTCGCGTTGTGAAGTTGTTGAATAATAGATGTGCGAATTGCAGGATGGGTAATCTGCTCAAGTTGTTTACGAGCATTCGGCTCTTTAAAAATATGATCTCTTAGTGCTTGGCGATCGAGTGTACCGTCAGGCTGCAACACCCAATCACCAAAACACTGCTGAATTTGCAATAGGGTAGGTTGCCCTTTCTCAACCACTTCACGAGCGGCAATATCAGCATCCACAACAGCGATTCCTTGACCTTCAAACCATTGGCTAGCAGCAGATTTACCACTACCAATGCCACCCGTTAAGCCAAGAATAAAAGTCATTTTCATATCACCATTGTTGAATTTGAAGAGGCAAATAGGATGTTTTAACCGCCTAAATAAACTTTCATAATTTGTTCACCCCATAAAAAGGCAATCCAACCCGCAATGGCAATATAAGGACCAAATGCAAAAGGCTGATTCTCTTTACGGACTTTAAGTAAAATAATACCAATAATTGAACCGACTAAAGATGAGAGCAAAATAATTAAAGGGAGCTGTAATGGTCCCATCCAAGCACCGAGTGCGGCAAGGAGTTTAAAATCTCCATAGCCCATGCCTTCTTTGCCTGTCACGATTTTAAACAGGTAGTACACGATCCATAAACAGAGAAAGCCAATCACATAGCCCCAAATAGATGAGACAGGCGTAGTAAATAAGCCAAAGCTATTAATGGCCAAACCGAGAGCCGCTAAGGTTAACGTGAAACGATCAGGCAAAAATTGGGTATCAAAATCGATAAAGGTGAGTGCAATGAGTACCCAGGTTAAAATAAGACCTGCAACCATTTGTAGTGTTGGACCAAAAACAGCAACGACTGTTAAAGAACACAGCATCGTGAGTAGTTCAATAAATGGATAACGGAAACTAATTGGGTTTTGGCAAGTTCCACATTTCCCACGTAATACCAGCCAACTGATTACAGGGATATTTTGATACCAACGAATTTTCGTTTGGCACTTTGGACATGTTGATGCAGGTTTACTCAGTGTGAGCTTTTCATGATCAATAATCGGTTGTTCAGGATGGAGTAGCATTTGACATTCAGTATGCCATTCTTGCTCCATCATTTTTGGTGTTCTGAAAATGACAACATTTAAAAAACTACCTATGCATAAACTTAAAAATGCGACTGTTAAATAACAGACAGTCGCATTGTTTTGCAATAACTCTAAAAATTGCATAGTAATTTATTTATCCTACGACTGAACCCATTTGGAAAATTGGGAGATACATGGCGATGACTAGGCCACCAACAAGTACACCTAAGATTGCCATAATAAGAGGTTCCATCATTGATGTTAAACCATCCACTGCATTATCAACTTCATTTTCAAAATGTGTTGCGACTTTATCGAGCATGGCATCAAGTGAGCCAGACTCTTCGCCAATCGCAACCATTTGAACAGCCATAGATGGAAATAGATTGGTCATACGCATGGCAAATTGTAATTGTTGCCCTGTTGCAACATCTTCTTTAATTTTTAACACAGCGGTTTCAAAGACTACATTGTTGGTTGCACCTGCTGTTGATTCTAATGCATCAATGAGAGGAACACCGGCTGCAAATGTTGTTGAAAGCGTTCGACTAAATCGCGCAATAATTGATTTATAGACGAGATCACCAAAGATAGGTAGTTTGAGTGCCATTCGATCTAAAGCATCACGGAACTTTTTACTACGCTTTTTTGTTTCCATAAATGCCGTGATGGCAACACCAATACCAAGGAGTAAAACAAACCAATATTTTTGTGTCCAATTGGACATATTAACAACCATTTGGGTAAAAGCAGGAAGCTCTGCACCAAATGAACCGAATAAGCCTTGGAATACTGGAACAACTTTAACCATGAGGATAATCGTTACAATTAATGCAACAATAATGACTGTTATTGGGTACTTCATGGCTTTTTTGATCTTTTGCTTTAAAAGCTCACTTTTCTCTTTATAAATTGCAACACGATCAAGCATGGTTTCAAGAGCACCTGATTGTTCACCTGACTCAACCAATGAACAAAAGAGCTTATCGAAATATTGCGGGTATTTTTTGAGGGCACCAGCAAAAGTATTCCCTCCTTCTACCTCACTTTTAATCCCGAGAACAACTTCCCGCATAGAAGGGTTATCTAGACCTTCAGCGACAATCTCAAAGCTTTGAACCAAAGGTACACCTGCTTTCATCATCGTCGCTAACTGTCGGGTGAAAATAGTGATATCTAGGGTGGTGACTTTTTTCTTCATCAAGCCTTCGAGAGGATTTTTACGTTTCTCTCGAATATTGTTGATATTGATCCCTTGTTTACGTAAGGTTACTTTTGCCAACGCCATATTACGTGCTGGCAGTTCCCCTTTGATTTTGATCCCCTTGCGATCAACCCCGTCATAAGCAAAAGTAGGCATCATTTCAGCTTTTTTGACTGCCATAATCTTGTCCTTTATTTTGTATTATCTTTATTCACTGGTTACGCGGTTAATTTCTTGTAATGAAGTTAACCCATTAATGACTTTTATCAAACCTGAACGGCGTAAATTGTTAAATCCTTGTTTTGCTGAAACTTCAGAAATTTGTAAGGCGTTACCATCTTCCATAATTAGTTTTGAAATTTCAGGGGTAACTTTCATTACCTCATAAATACCGACACGACCTTTATAGCCTTCTCGACACTCATTACAACCTACAGGTTGGTAGATTTTAAAATCGGGATCAGCAAGATCTTGCTCAGTAAAACCCATTTCTAATAGGCTCTGTTTTGGAACATCTACAGTGGCCTTGCAATGATTGCATAAACGGCGTGCGAGTCGTTGTGCAATTACCAAATTGACCGAGGTTGCAATATTGAATGATGGTACGCCCATATTGCGTAAACGTGTTAGTGTTTCAGGTGCACTGTTGGTATGTAGTGTAGACATCACCATATGACCTGTTTGTGCAGCTTTAATCGCAATTTCAGCCGTTTCTAAATCTCGAATCTCCCCGACCATGATGATGTCAGGATCTTGACGTAAAAAAGACTTTAATGCCACAGAGAAGGTTAAACCTACTTTGGGGTTAACGTTGACTTGGTTAATCCCTTCTAAGTTAATTTCGACAGGATCTTCGGCAGTAGAAATATTTGAACTTTCGGTGTTAAGGATATTTAGACCAGTATAGAGCGAAACGGTTTTACCTGAACCCGTTGGACCTGTAATCAATAACATACCTTGGGGCTTGTCTAATGCTTCCATAAATAAAGCTTTTTGAGCTTCTTCATAGCCTAATGCATCAATACCAAGCATTGCACTCGATGGATCCAAAATACGCAGTACGAGTTTTTCACCAAATAGCGTAGGCAGAGCATTGACACGAAAGTCGATAGCTTTAGTTTTAGAAAGTTTTAACTTGATACGACCGTCTTGTGGGATACGCTTTTCAGAAATATCCATTTGTGACATGACTTTTAAGCGTGATGCGAGTCGATTGGCAAGTTGTAGTGGGGGATTAGTGATCTGACGTAAAACACCATCAACACGATAGCGTACCCGATAAGATTTTTCATATGGCTCAAAATGTAAATCAGATGCACCCATGCGAATTGCATCAACAAGGAGTTTATTTACATATTTAACAATTGGTGCTTCTTCTTCAGATGAGGGTTCGTCATCATCGTCATTATTTTGAGCAAGATCATCACCTGCCATGACATCGACATCAAAGTCATCATCACCAAAATCAAAACTTTCTTCGTGGGTAAAGTACTTGTCTAGAATTTTATTAAGTTTGTCATGCTCGACAATAATTGGTTCAACATTAAGCTTACTATTAAAGCGAATTGCGTCCAGAGCTTCCATATTGGTTGGATCAGTCGTTGCTACATATAAAATGTTGCCACGTTGAACTAAGGGAAGAACCCGATGTTTAGTAAATAGACTGTTATCAACAATGTCTTTTGGAAATTGATCTGAATCAAATGCATCAAGGTCAAATAGAGGTTCGCCAAATTCTGTAGAGATCATTTCGGCAATGATCAATGGTTTAATATTCAGACTTTCGACTAGATAGGTAATAACACTGACTTTATTTTTTTTTGCCTTTTCGACAGCGTCCTGCATTTGCTGAGCTGTGACTAGACCTTCATCGACAAGGCGACGAATATAACCGGAAAAACGTGGTGAACTTTGCTGTAAAGACATCCCCAAACACCTTCATTCATTCATTTTATAATTCGAATAGGAAAATTATACGATTCCTAGAAAAAATATCTATAGTTAAACTTATATATTCATTGGTTATTTTAAGCAAAATTTGAACTGCTCATCTTTTTAAATCAGAACATTGAACCGATGGAAAATATGAGTGTATAGGTATTTTGGTGAAAAAAAACAGTCAGGCACGAAAATATTCATTAAATTTCAAAATTGCGTGTAGAATATGGGCATTTCGATAAAAGGGTTAGATGTATGTCGGGTTCGACGATTATTCCTTGGGTTGTAGGCAATTGGAAAATGAACCCAATGCAGGCTAACACTCAACAACTTGTTCAGCAATTCAAACAATTATTGCAACAAGAAGCGATTTCAGTCCAAGATTGTCATATTGGTGTTGCACCTACGACTTTAACTTTATCTACTGTACAAACACAACTAGCAGATGCAGTAACGCCTATAGTGACTGTGGCACAAGATGTATCTCGTATTGCAGGTACGGGGGCTTATACAGGCGAAGTGAGTGCTGAGCTTTTGAAAGACAGTGGTATAGAATTTGTATTGATTGGTCACTCTGAACGTCGAGAAATTTTTGGTGACAGTCCTGCCATTTTAATTGAAAAAATGAAAAATGCTTTAGTTGCAGGTTTAACTGTGATTTATTGTGTTGGTGAAACACTCACACAAAGGGAAGCAGGGCAGGCAGAACAAGTTGTGTTACAACAAATCTGTGATGTTGCGGCTATTGTAAATGGCGATCAGTGGCAGAATATTATTATTGCATATGAGCCTATTTGGGCAATTGGTACAGGTAAAACAGCAAGTCCTGCAGACGCACAAGCCATGCATGCTCACATTCGAGAAGGTTTATTGCAAATTACGCCAGCAGGTAAAGATTTAGCTATTTTATACGGTGGTAGTGTTAAGCCGGAAAATGCTGAAGAGTTGGCTGCATGTCCAGATATCAACGGTGCTTTAGTGGGTGGTGCATCTCTAGATGCTGCCTCTTTTTATAAAATAGCTCAGGCATTTGCCAAAACAAAATAATAGAGGAATTCAGCATGCATAGTTTTGTGCTTATTGTACATATTATTCTCGCAGTATTGATGATTGTACTTATTCTTGTACAGCACGGTAAGGGCGCAGAAGCTGGGGCATCTTTTGGTGGCGGTGGTGCTGCAACTGTTTTTGGTGCATCGGGCTCAGCAAACTTTTTAACCCGTTTAACAGGTATTTTGACTGCATTATTTTTTATCACGAGTTTAACGCTTGCTGTATTTGCAAAACAACAAACCACAGAAGCTTTTGGCTTGAAAACAGTACCAACGACAGAACAAACGACGCTTCCTGCATCGCAGAATTCGAGTGAAACTTCGCCAACCGCACCAAAATAAGGTCAATTGTTGAAATTAAACCTTTCAATTTGATGTGCAAGCTACTAGAATGCGACACAGCTGCGGTGGTGGTGGAATTGGTAGACACGCTACCTTGAGGTGGTAGTGCTTTCGGGCGTGGGGGTTCAAGTCCCCCCTTCCGCACCAACAATGAACCAGATTGTTGGTGTTAGCAGCTAAAAAACACATTGTTGCGGGATGGAGCAGTCTGGTAGCTCGTCGGGCTCATAACCCGAAGGTCGTTGGTTCAAATCCAGCTCCCGCTACCA
>NZ_JBLYZK010000031.1:0-34323 GCF_048551395.1 Acinetobacter sp. TY1 | reverse complement strand
TGGTCGTGTGACTACAGAAGTTGGCACGTTAAATACAAGAATGACATCTGAAGTGGGTACATTGGATGGAAAAATTAATACAAATACAGGTGCGATTAATACATTAGGTGGTCGTGTGACCACGAATGAAGGTGATATTGCCAATTTAAAATTGGGTCAAGGCACACTTAACCAATTGGCAGTGCAATATGATACTACGACACAAGATGTCATTACGCTGAAAGGTACAAGTGGTACGAAAATTACCAATTTACAAAATGGTGATATTTCAACAGTAAGCTCAAAAGATGCGGTAACAGGCGGACAGTTATATACAACGAATACGGCCATTAGCACTTTAGATGGTCGAGTGACAACCGAAGTGGGAACGCTGAATACGCGTATAGGAACAGAAGTCGGCACGTTAAATACAAGAATGACATCTGAAGTCGGCACATTAGATGGAAAAATTACCACCAATAGTAATGCGATTAATACATTAGGTGGTCGTGTTACTACGAATGAAGGCGATATTGCCAATTTAAAATCGGGTCAAGGCACACTTAACCAATTGGCAGTGCAATATGATACGGCAACACAAGATGTCATTACGCTGAAAGGTACAAGTGGTACGAAAATTACCAATTTACAAAATGGTGATATTTCAACAGTAAGCTCAAAAGATGCGGTAACAGGCGGACAGTTATATACAACGAATACGGCCATTAGCACTTTAGATGGTCGAGTGACAACCGAAGTGGGAACGCTGAATACGCGTATAGGAACAGAAGTCGGCACGTTAAATACAAGAATGACATCTGAAGTTGGCATATTGGATGGAAAAATTACCACCAATAGTAATGCGATTAATACATTAGGTGGTCGTGTTACTACGAATGAAGGCGATATTACCAATTTAAAATCGGGTCAAGGCACACTTAACCAATTGGCAGTGCAATATGATACTACGACACAAGATGTCATTACGCTGAAAGGTACAAGTGGTACGAAAATTACCAATTTACAAAATGGTGATATTTCAACAGTAAGCTCAAAAGATGCGGTAACAGGCGGACAGTTATTTACAACGAATCAGAATGTTGCAATGTTATCTACACGAGCAACGGCAGGAGCACAGCAAATAACATCTATTTTAGGTGGTGGGGCAACTTATAGCCGTGGCGTATTTACTTTACCTACGTTCTCAATTCAAGGGAAAAGCTATTCAAATATTGGAGATACATTTGGTGCTGTGAATACTGAAATCAGTACCTTAAAAACCTCAGTAACAAATTTAAAAGCGTATGTAGATCAGCAAAATAGTGGAAGTGAGAGCAATCTTAAAAGCTATATTGATCAACAAGATGCTAAAAATATAACAGATGCTAAAAGCTATACAGATCAACTAGCTTCTAATACTTTGAGTAGTGCAAATACGTATACAGACCAACAGGATTCAGCAACACTCAATAGTGCAAATACGTATACCGATCAGCAAACATCAGCAGTATTAAAAGATGCAAATGCTTATACTGATCGTAAAGTTCTAGGTATAAATACAGGTACTGGAAACACGAGCGGTACGGGGATTAATTCTACAGCAATTGGTCCAAATACTGTTGTGTCAGGGAATAACTCTACTGCAGTTGGTGTAGGGAACAATGTTTCTGGAAATAATTCAGGTGCATTTGGTGATCCTAATATTGTGACTGCAAATGGTAGTTATGTCGTAGGTAATGATAATACTGTGAGTGGTGACAATACATTTGTACTTGGAAATAATGTCAATACCTCGGCAAAAAATTCAGTGGTATTGGGTAATGATTCGACATCTACACGAGATAATACGGTTTCGGTAGGCTCAAGTGGAAATGAACGTCAAATCACCAATGTTGCAGATGCAACTGAAAAGACTGATGCGGTGAATTTACGTCAAATGCAAGCAGCCAATACTGAAACATTAAAATCTTCGAAGGAGTATACGGATACTCGTGTGAGTACTTTAGAAAGTAGCTTCTCCGATTTTAGTTATCAGACGGATCGCCGTTTTAAAGAGGTGGATAAGCGATTTGATCGTCAAGGTGCGATGTCAGCAGCAATGATGAACATGGCAACGAGTACTGCTGGCTTGAAAGGATTGAATCGAGTCGGTGTAGCTGCAGGTTTCCAAGGCGATGAAAAAGCTGTTGCTATAGGTTATCAACGTATTGTCAGTGAAAATGTAAGCTTAAGTGTTGGTGGTGCGTTTACTGATGAAGATGGTTCAGGTGGTGCAGGTGTAGGCTTTAGTTGGTAAGCTTTAATTTGATTTGATATAAAAAGGCGATTGATATTTGATCGCCTTTTTGTTTTTTACTTCAAAGTATTAAATTTTTTGGTTTTATTCTGCTTTAGGATGAAGCCGATCAATTAATGTGTGGCTTGCTGTATTGAGCCCTAATATCTCAACATGAGTACCACATGACTCAAATTTATTTTTAACCGAATTTAACATTGAGACAGACGTAAGATCCCAAATATGTGCATGGTTCAGATCAATCACTACATTCTGGATATGCTCTTTAAAATCAAAGAATTGATAGAATTTATCAGCACTGCTAAAGAAGATTTGCCCTGAAATTGTATACTTTCGTGTTGTATTATTGAGTAATTCAGATTGAACCCTCACTTCATTTTCAAGTTTATTAATGAAGAATAAAGCTGACAATAAAACCCCTGAAAGTACACCAAGTGCGAGATTGTGTGTTGCTAAAACAATGACCACAACCAAAATCATGACTGTATTACTTTGCATTGGATGTTTAGAAAAGTTTTTGACAGAATCCCAATTAAATGTTGTAAATGCGACCATTATCATAATGGCAACGAGAGCAGCCATAGGAATGTAAGATAACCAATCTTTAAAAAATACCACTAAGCAAAGCAAAAATACACCAGCAACGAGCGTTGAAAGGCGAGTGCGAGCGCCTGAAGAAACGTTGATAATTGATTGTCCAATCATGGCACAGCCTGCCATTCCTCCCATAAAGCCACTCACTATATTGGCAATGCCTTGTCCACGACATTCTTTATGTCGCTCTCCTTCAGTTTGAGTCACTTCATTGACAATTGTCGTCGTCATCATGGTTTCAAGTAAACCTACTGTTGCTAATGTTATGGCATAAGGAAAAATGATTTTCAATGTTTCTAAATTGAATGGGATTTCAGGAACTAAAAAAACGGGTAATGTATCGGGAAATGTTCCTAAATCGCTGACAGTGCGCATGTCTGCATTGAATAACATGGCAACGAGGCTGAGTAAAACAATACAAATTAAAGGTGAGGGAATACGTTTTCCAATTTTAGGAAGATGTGGAAATAAGTAAACAATGCACAAACCTAATGCGACAAAAATATAACCTGTGATATCCATCCGCGATAATTCGGGGAGTTGTGCGATAAAAATCAAGATTGCCAAAGCATTGACGAAGCCATACACCACAGATTGTGAAACAAAGCGCATTAACTTAGCGACTTTGAAATAACCAGCAACGATTTGAATTATTCCAGTGAGAATGGTTGTTGCAAATAAATACTGTAACCCATGGTCTTTGACTAAAGTAACCATGAGCAATGCCATGGCACCCGTTGCTGCAGAAATCATGGCAGTACGACCGCCAAAGAATGCAATGGTTACAGCAATACAAAAAGATGCATATAAACCCACCTGAGGATCTACACCTGCAATTGCTGAAAATGCAATAGACTCGGGAATGAGAGCTAAACCAACCACTAAACCTGCTAATACATCGGTTCGGATGTTTGAAAACCATTCCTGTTTCTTCAGACTGATCACAATAAACCATTCAATTTTTAAAAAGATGCGTATGTTAATGCATCTTTTAACCAAAAAGCAGAACAGATTGACTTGAAAAAGAATTCATTTTAATGAATATTCAAAGAGTCGCTTATTTATTGTTTTACGCTTTCTTGTAGTTTGACATTTTGAAACTTGAAATTGGTCAATAAGCCATTTAACAGAATTAACTTATAACAAGCAATAAGGAATAGAGATGAAATTATATTATTCACCGGGCGCATGCTCTTTGGCGGCACATATTTTACTGAATGAAATTAATGTCGATTTTGATCTTGAGCGTGTAGATCTCAAAACACATAAGACAGAAAAAGGCGCAGATTATTATGAGATCAATCCAAAAGGGTATGTGCCTGCTTTAGAAATTAATCCGGGTTTGATTTTGACTGAAAATGTCGCAGTACTTCCTTTTATTGCTCAACATGATGCAGGGCAGGACTTAATCCCACCTTCGGGTTTAGGACGTGCAAAGGTTTTGGAATGGTTAGGTTATTTGAACTCAGAATTACATGATGAATATGCTGTATTTTTTGACCCTAAAATTACAGAAGATGAAAAAGTACGTGGCTATGCAACCATTGATAAAATGCTGAAATATATTGATGATTATTTAGCAAAATCAGACTATGACTATTTGGTGAATGATCGTTTTGGTCCTGCTGATGCATATTTATTTGTGCTAACCAATTGGTCGAAGGTCATTCATCATGATTTAACACCATTTACCAATATTGTGGCTTTGCGTAATAAAGTTGCAGAACGCCAGTCTGTACAAATTGCAATGCGTGATGAAGGTTTGATTGCTTAATTCATTTTTATGTTAAAAGCACCTTTGGGTGCTTTTTTTTTGACTTAAATGATTGATGTGATTGGCTTCGAAAGAAATATGAAATAAATGATTTACTTTTCGATTGTGCTGTCTATTTTAATTGTTGAATTTTAATCAATAATATTTTGCAATTTTCAGCATTTTTCTCAATAATTTTTTGCATTATATTGCCTGAAAATTGAATAGATTGAAGGTAAAGTCATGAGCAATATTTTAATCATCAATGGAGCAAAACAGTTTGCACATTCCAATGGCGAATTAAATGATACGTTGACTGAATTAGCACATAATGTGCTTGTTGAGAACGGACATCACATTAAAATTACACGTACAGATAAAGACTATGATATTACAGAAGAAATTCAAAAGTATGTCTGGGCAGATGTCATTATTTATCAAATGCCAGGATGGTGGATGGGCTCACCATGGACAGTAAAAAAATATATTGATGATATTTTTACTGAAGGGCATGGTGTTTTATATGCCAGTGATGGTCGTAGCCGTTCAGATGCATCTAAAAAATATGGTTCAGGTGGATTAATACATGACAAAAAATATATGCTGTCATTGACGTGGAATGCACCGAAGGATGCTTTTACTGATCCATATCAATTTTTTAATGGTGTAGGTGTTGATGGTGTTTATTTACCCTTTCATAAAGCCAATCAGTTTTTAGGTATGCAGGGTTTACCGACATTTATTGTAAATGATGTGATTAAAGCACCCGATGTTGAGCTATATAAAACAGAATATCGTCAACATTTATTGGCATTATTTGGTTAGGATGATTGAATAATGCTTACAGTTATTGCTGAAATTTTGACAAATTCAGAGCATAGTTTACAGAGGGTTATAGGTTCATTTAAAGCCATTCAAAACACTGTTCTACAAGAAGTAGGCTGTCATGGTTATGATTTGTATATTGATAGCGTTGTAGATGCTGTTAGAGATAGTACCATACAACAAAAAGTACCTTATTCACTGGTGATGTATGAACAGTGGGAAACGATGCAACATCTTGAAGTACATATGCAAACTGCGCACATGAAAGCTCATTTTGATGCAGTGAAGGATTTGGTGTTGGATGTTAAAATAAGAATATTGGAAAAGCAGTGAAATGATTAACGCCAGTAAATACAACTTGATGAAGTATGTAACGGTAACTTTACTTCTTTTATGAATATTTGATTAAGCACCTTTGGGTGCTTTTTTATTTAAAAATCTATTGAGTTGGATTGTCTTTTAAGATTCCATTGATGAAGTAATCTTCAGGCTTAAATTGAATAGACTGTAGAGTATAATACTTCAAATTTTCGAGGTGTTGCCAGGTGACTTTAGTTTGATCTTTAGAAGATTGAGGTTGCATAGAACTTTGAGTAATTTTTCTCTTATTAGTTATATAGTTGATACTAGTATTATGAACTTCTCCTGTGTTTTTTTGAGTGAAGTCATAGTCAAAGCCAATGAGTTTGAAGTCATTATTGATCCATTTAAAATGGTAAGTATTTGTAGAGCCATACCAGTTTGAACACGTAGACATTGAATTGAAAATGATACTTAATGCTTGTTTTCTAATTTTGATCGCTTGTTCTTGAAAGGCATCTGGTAGACAGTTTTCATGATCAGGGTATGTCCATTCAGGGAGTTTTTTGGTCAAGATCAGGTTATCGCTTTTATTTTGTTTGAATAGAATAAGAAGTTTACGATCAGATATTTTATAGTTTTTAGGTTGAATAATTATCGCAAGATCTGCTTTACCATCATTATTGAGATCACCAGTAGATTGTGAAAGGATTTCATAGTTTTGCGGAATGAATTTATGTAATGATGCAGGAGTATGTTCAGCTAAACATACTGACGAAAAGCTAATAAGAAACAGTAGATAGGTTATTTTAATCATTGTAGATTTCAATTCTTTTTATTTAACTTTGATGAATTTAAAAGGATTCCGTAGAACCCTTTTATATGATGCTTATAGATGATCAATTGAATTGGATCAGTACTATTTAAAGAAATATCCTGTTTCAGGTGAGCTTGCATTCGCCATACGTTTACGTGGCATACGACCTGCCAAATAGGCTTCACGACCTGCTTCAACTGCTTTCTTCATTGCCGATGCCATCAAAATAGGATGTTGTGCGGCTGCAATTGCTGTGTTCATAAGGACACCATCACAACCCAGTTCCATTGCAATTGCAGCATCACTTGCTGTACCGACACCAGCATCAACTAAAACAGGGACTTTGGCATTTTCTTTTATGATGGAAATAGTATGTGGATTTAAAATCCCTAAACCTGAACCAATCAGACTACCTAAAGGCATAATCGCAACACAGCCCATACTTTCAAGCTCTTGAGCTACAATCGGATCATCTGATGTATAGACCATGATTTCAAAGCCATCATCAATGAGTGTACGTGCTGCTTTAAGCGTTTCGGTAATGTTTGGATATAGCGTTTTTTCATCACCTAAAACTTCAAGTTTCACCAAGTTATGACCATCTAAAAGTTCACGTGCGAGCATGCAAGTACGCACAGCGCTATTGGCATCGAAACAACCGGCGGTGTTAGGTAAAATGGTGTATTTTTCAGGTGGGATCACTGACAATAAGTTCGGTTGATCAGGATGCTGTCCAATATTGACGCGGCGAATCGCAACCGTAACAATCTCAGCTCCACTGGCTTGAATCGCAAGGTCAGTTTCTTGTAAATCTTGATACTTACCTGTACCCACAAGCAGGCGAGACTGAAAAGTACGAGAACCAATGATCAGAGGTGAATCTTGATAATTAAATGAATTTGGGAGGTCTTGCATGGTTTTCTCCATTTTAGCCGCCACCGACAGCTTGAATAATTTCAATTCGATCTTGTGCAGAAATCACTGTACATTCAAGTTTACTTTTGGAAATGATCAATTCATTCATTTCAACGGCATAACGTTTACCTTCGAGAGAAAGTTCTTGAATAAGTTGCAGTAGATTTTGGCAAGACGTTTCTTGTGGCTTACCATTTAAGAAAATTTGCATAACTGTTCCATTTAATAGCGTCCATACGTGTGCAAATTGAAGATGAGTGTTCAATACATCCAATTATTTTAAGTGTTTAAAGGCATTCCATGCGAGAACGAGCCAACCCAAAATCATCAATGCACCGCCAATTGGAGTAATTGCACCCAATATACGAGGTAAACCAAGTGCCATGATATACAGTGAGCCACAGAACAAGAAAATACCGATTTGAATCAATAAAAAGCTTATTTTTATTGGAAGTTGCGGAATGACTTTACTGATGATGCCTAAGACAAGTAAGCCAAGTGCATGATAGAAAAAATAGTCGGTTGCGGTATGCCACCAAGTGAGTTGCTCAGGAGAGGCAATTTTTTTTAATCCATGTGCGCCAAAAGCACCCAAGACTACCGCTAAAGCGAGGTTTAGTGCAGAGATTCCGATCCACATAAACGTGATTCATCTGAATAAAATTTCGCATAACATTAACATAAAATTGAGCTGTCATCATGGTAAAATTGCTTAAATAATTGATAAAGTAAAAGAGCCATATCGGCTCTTTTACAGATTTCTAACCAAGTGATTTACTCATTAGAAATGGAATGGATGACTTAGTTGGACGACATCGCTACTTTAATTTTATCCATCGCATTTTTTTCTAACTGACGAATACGTTCCGCGGACACGTTATATTCAGCGGCCAATTCATGTAAGGTCGATTTATCATCATCTAACCAACGACGCTGTAAAATATTGCGTGAACGATCATCAAGTTGTTCCATTGCGCTGTGCAAGGCGTTATTACTTTGTTCTTCATAATCTTCTTCTTCAACCAAACGAGCAGGGTCGTAACGATTATCTTCGAGATATAAAGAAGGAGCAACATAGGTGGAATTATCATCGTCATCTTCGCCTTGTGCTTCAAAAGCAGCATCATAAGCAGTTAAACGACCTTCCATTTCGAGCACTTGTTCAGGCGTTACATTTAAATCATTAGCAATTGATTTGGCTTCTTCAAGGGTGAGTTTTTTGCTTGATTTTTTAAGACTACGGAGGTTAAAAAATAGTTTACGTTGTGCTTTAGTAGTCGCAATTTTGACAATCCGCCAGTTACGAATCACGTATTCATGAATTTCAGCTTTAATCCAATGTACTGCAAAAGACACCAAACGGACACCCATCGTTGGGTCAAAACGTTTTACCGCTTTCATTAAGCCTAAGTTGCCTTCTTGGATTAAATCACCTTGTGGAAGTCCATAGCCCGCATAACTACGAGCAATATGCACAACAAAACGTAGGTGAGACATTACCAACATTTTTGCGGCATCCAAATCTTGATCGTAAAAATAACGATCTGCAAGCTCTTTTTCTTGTTCAGCGGTCAGAATTGGAATTTGATTGACCGTGCTGATATAAGCCCCGAGGTTAACACCTGGGGCAGATAAGGACAGGGGCATCAATTGATTGCTGCTGTCGCTCATGAGTACTCCTTAATCGGATCAAATTTTTTAACAATGGTCTTCATCTTAATGCCAAAAACATGCAGAATTAAGAGGAAATAGTGTAAAAATGTAAATTTTTATGCAAAGGTAACTGCTTGTGTTGCATTTATATACAAATTGAAAATAATTAAGATTCAATTAAGTAATGAAATTCAGAGTCGGAAAGCTTAAACATTTGCATATTCAATGCATGCAATTGGCAATAGCGACTGATATCAATTTCACTGTGTGGATCGGAAGATTTGACGAGAATGATTTGCTTTGATGACACTTTTTTCAATTGTTTTTTTAACAATAAAAGTGGCATAGGACAAGGCTTTCCTATTGCATCGACTTCATAATCAGGGTGTTTTGTATCAATGGTTAGATCAGTCATTTGGGCTTAAATTTAAAACTATTTTATGGTGTGGAATTATAGCAAAGCAGATGTCATTGCTAAACTTAAAAATATGTAAAAGTTGTAAATTTACTTTTTAAATCATGCATAAAAATAGAGCGAAAAAAATTAACATTCGATATTTGGAAATAATTATCTAAAAAAAATCTATTAATTGTAATAAACCCATGATAAGCTCGTTTTGTGTTTAGGTAATAGAGCAATTAATTTGTTGTTTTAAAACCTAAATTCTGAATGGATGTAACCGGGATTTGGTAAATAGTTTTACAGAATGATTACAAGCTTTGAAATACAAAAATATTTTGAAACTTTGTTTGCTCTGCTGTTTGCAACACCGGGTGGTCCTTTTTCATCACTACAGAGGATTAACTTATGACAGCTCGCGAACAAGGCGTTGTTAAATGGTTCAACGACACTAAAGGTTTCGGCTTTATTCAACGTCAAGGTGGCGACGATGTATTCGTTCACTTCCGTGCTATCCAAGGTGACGGTCATCGTTCACTTCGTGACGGCCAACGCGTTGAATTCAGCGTAGTACAAGGTCAAAAAGGTTTTCAGGCTGAAGAAGTACAGCCTTTAGACTAATATTTGGTTCTCGAACTGAATATAAAAAAAGCCTCAATATCATGTTGAGGCTTTTTTGTTTATAATACCCTTCGAATTTACTCCACTACAGTTAGAGCAGCTCTATGGCATCTAGTTTTAAAACCCTAAATTTACATCCGCAACTCAGTCAAGCGATTGATGCTCTAGGGTTTAAAGAAATGACTCCCATTCAGCAAAAAGTATTGAAATATACATTGGGTGGTCATGATGCGATTGGTCGTGCACAAACAGGTACAGGAAAGACAGCAGCATTTTTAATTAGTATTATTAATGATTTGCTCAATAATCCAATTAAAGAGCAACGTTTTCGTGGTGAGCCACGTGCTTTAATTTTAGCACCGACACGTGAACTTGCAATGCAAATTGAAAGTGATGCTCGTGATTTGGTGAAATTTAGTTCTTTAAATGTGCAAGCATTGGTTGGTGGTGTTGATTTTGATAAGCAAAAAAAGCCACTGAGTCAGAATTTTGTCGATATTATGGTGGCAACACCAGGTCGCCTAATCGATTTTATTGAACAAAAAGAAGTGTGGTTAGATCAAATTGAATTTTTAGTCATTGATGAAGCAGATCGCTTACTTGATATGGGATTTATTCCATCGGTTAAGCGTATTGTTCGTTATTCACCACGCAAAGAGCAACGACAGACTTTATTGTTTTCGGCAACGTTTAGTTATGATGTTTTAAACTTAGCAAAACAGTGGTTGTGTGAGCCTGTGACAGTTGAAATTGAACCAGAAAAGAAAACCAATGCTGATGTTGAACAGCGTGTGTATGTGGTTGAGCGCAAAGATAAGTATAAGTTATTACAAGATATTTTGCGTGATGAGCCAATTGAAAAAGTAATGATTTTTGCTAATCGTCGTGATCAAGTGCGTAAGTTGTATGATCATTTGAAAAAAGATGGTTATAAAGTAGTGATGTTGTCAGGTGAAATTGCACAAGATAAACGCTTGAAAATGCTCGATCAGTTTAAGAATGGTCAACATAATATTATGATTGCAACGGATGTTGCAGGTCGTGGTATTCATGTCGACGGTGTGTCGCATGTCGTGAACTTTACTTTGCCTGAGCAATCAGATGATTATGTACATCGTATTGGTCGTACAGGGCGCGCGGGTACGCAGGGTGTGAGTATTAGTTTCTTGTCTGAAGATGATGCATTTTATTTGCCTGAAATTGAAAAAGCGATTGGTCAAAAGTTACCATTGACACGTTTGGAAGGCTATTGCTAATTTATTTTAATTATATTTTTAATAAGATGCTGTATGAAAAAACCTCTCACTTTGAGAGGTTTTTTACATTTATAAACAAAGATTTGATTTTTAACTAATAAATTAATTCGCTTTGCAGCTAAAATTTAGCGTAGTTTGATAATCTGTATCTTTCTCAATGTTAGTGTTTGTACCCAATACTGAGCCAAGTACGCCCGCAGCAGCAGTAATCATTTTCCCTGTTTCTTCATCAAAGACACCTTTTAATGCACCGTTGTATTCAGTTTTTTCATTGGAAACAATAGGCGTTGCTTTCTTACCGCATGTTGCATTTGCTGCAGAGATGGCATTATTTTTTGCAATAATCTGACTTTTACCAAGTCCCGTGACTTCATATTGATTGTCTGCTTTTTGAATCGCTAATGATTGGGTCGGTGAGGATGCGCAAGCTGATAGTGCGGCAACAACAGCAACGCCTAACGATATAGTTATATATTTTTTCATCATCTTATTGCTACTCATGTATTGAAATTGAATCTATCTAAGCACAGCATCATGCATAAAGAACAGTATGGATGTATTAAATTTGAAGTTTTCTATGGTTTTACTGTGAAAACAAGGTAATGCCATCATTTTTCCACAGGTAGAACGTAGCTTAGTTTTTTATGAATATGCTACTCTTGTGCATCAGTTTAAATTGACAGTGTATAGGGTAATGGTGGATTCAAAATTACAAATTGTTCATGACAATATGCATCAACGTCAGTCTATTGGGCATCTTATTGAGCCTGCGCCAAATAAAGCACAACTTACACAAGCATTTCAGGCTGCACTGACTGCACCTGATCATCATCGTTTAAAGCCTACACATTTTATTCAGATTGAGACAGAACAGCGAGAAGCTTTTGGTCTGTTGTTGGCAGATGCTGTTGCTGATTTAGGTGAAACTGATCCTGTTCAAGTTGAACGTGTTAAGAGTCATCCATTTCGTGCGCCATTATTGGTACTTGCAGTCACTCGCTTTCAGGATCATCCCAAAGTTCCTTTTTTTGAGCAGACTTTGAGTACGGGTGCCGCTGTGCAGAATTTTTTATTGTCATTACAAGCACAAGGTTTTTCAAGTATTTGGCGTAGTGGGGCCGTGGTAGAGTCGGCTTTATTGAAACGTCAATTGGGTTTGAATGATCGAGATTTAATATCGGGAATTATTTATATTGGAACTGCTGTTAAAGCGATTCCATCTCGTGTTGATGTGGATAGTGCTGAATTTGTGACGACATGGCAGCCATAAGCTAAATTTTAGATGTATTGAAATAATATAAAACAAAATGTAGATGTCATTTGGTTTTATTTGAGGTTGGAGGTTGTAAGTCCTCCAACACAGATTGATTGGGATAATAACAATGTCGGAATTACAATTTAAAGATTTGGTCAGCCCTGTTGCGGTCAATCAGAAAACAGCATTAAGAGTAACTGTGCTTGGTGGTGGTAGCTTTGGTACAGCTATGGCAAATACTGCAGTGCGTAATGGTTGCGATACCATGATTTGGATTCGTGACGAAACTATTGCGACTGAAATTAATGCAACGCATATCAATCAGCGTTATTTGCCTGGTTTTCAGTTGGAAGAAGGCTTGCGTGCAGAGTCCAATCTTGAAAAAGCAGTGTCAAATCGTGACATTATTTTAGTCGCGATACCGAGTCATTCATTTCGAGATGTTTTACGTCAAATTAAACCCTTTATTACGTCACAAGCGGTGGTGTCATTGACTAAAGGTGTAGAGGCGAAAACCTTTAGCTTTATGAGTGATATTATTCAGCAAGAACTTCCTGAAGTGCCTTTTGGTGTGTTATCAGGTCCAAATTTGGCAAAAGAAATTGTTGCGGGTCAGCCAGCAGGAACAGTAATTGCAAGTGATTCTGAGTTGGTGCGCTATGCGGTACAACAGGCATTACACAGTGCATTATTTCGTGTGTTTGGTAGTGATGATGTGCACGGTGTTGAATTGGGTGGTGCGCTGAAAAATATTTATGCAGTTGCTATGGGAATGGCGGTCGCGCATAAAGTCGGTGAAAATACTAAAAGTATGATTTTGACCCGTGCCTTGGCTGAAATGAGTCGTTTTGCAGTGAAATTAGGTGCAAATCCTCTGACTTTCTTGGGGCTATCTGGTGTTGGTGATTTATTTGCAACGTGTAATAGTCCACTTAGTCGTAATTATCAAGTGGGTTTTGCCCTCGGTTCGGGTAAAACGCTAGAGCAAGCGACACAAGAATTGGGGCAAACGGCAGAGGGGATTAATACTATTGTGCAGGTTCATGCCCGTGCAAAAGAATTAGATGTCTATATGCCGATTACTATGGCGCTGTATGAAGTGATTTTTGAGGGTGCACCACCATTGAATATTGCGGTTTCATTGATGAAAAATGGACATCGTAGTGATGTTGAATTTGTATTGCCACATCATCAAGTTTAAATAGAATTGAGTGTAAAATAGATTGGTTTAAAATGAAGTCTATTTGACCTATAGATAGGCTTAAATTTTAACGAAACTTGAAAATAAAATTGAGAGTTGGTTTTCTAAATCAAAAAATAGCGTTAGAAGTTAAGGAAAATAATTATGCAACTGACTTTGGTTCGTCATGGAGAGGCATCACCTGCGCTCGATGGTAATGATGATAAACGCCCATTGACTGTACGCGGTCAACTTCAAGCGGTTGAAACAGCTCGTTTTGTACAACAGCAGGTACAACCTGATGTATTTGTAGTGAGTCCATTGTTACGTGCACAGCAAACGCTTGCAGGAATCCAACAAAATTTTAAAGATTTAGATATTCCTGTGCTGATTTGCGATAAAATCAAACCTGAAGATGATGCAAAGTTTGCCATTGATTGGTTATCTCAGTTGCCTTATGAGCGTATTGTAGTGGTGTGCCACATGAATGTTATTGCTCATATTGCAGAACAACTCACAGGTGAGTATTTTAATCCTTTTGCACTCGCTGAAGCTCGTATTTACGAGCAAGCTGTGATTGCAAATGGTTTGTCGACGCAAAAAAAAGCATTTGTACCTGCGGTATAAACAGATTTAAATATAATGAATGACAGGGCAGAATAAATAGATGTTGCATATATGGATGCCTGAATCTAACGGGGAATGGCAATGGTCGAATGGTGGTCATTGGCAAAAGGCAGAAAGCCTTGAGCAATTAATTCAAGACATTAAACTTGAGAAAACTGATGATGCTGTGGTGTATTTCCCGAGTCGTGAAGTACAAATTGTTCAGCAACAATTAAGCAAAGCACAATATAAACAATTGGCTGCCGAAGGAATTAAATATTTGCTCGAAGAATATGTAATTATTCCTGTGGAGCAGATGAAAGTTTTTTCGCATTTTGAGCAACCTGATCAAGTTTCAATTTTAGGTATTGCTAATAATGCAGTGATCACAATGCAACACGCATTGACATTGTTACCAGTTAAAGTTGTAGCTTTGTTGCCTGATTTTCTCATGTTACCCATTCCTGAAAAAAACCAAATTGTACTTGCCAATATCAATGGGCATTTATTGGTGCGTGAAAATGAATTTTTAGGAAATTCGATTGATGATTTAGCTTTGTATTTAGATTATGCACCGAAAGATCGGCAGTATATGTACAGTGGTTTGAGTGATGCACAAGTGGAAAGCTTATTTGCCATTGCGCCATCAGATCAAAGAGAAAGCTTTGTTTATGAATTAACTGAGATTAAAAAGCCAAAGCAGCATCCTTACAATGTATTACCGAAAGCAAAAACAGAAAGTAGTGGTGTTACGGGCTATTGGAAGGCTTGTGCAGTACTTGTGGTTGCTTTGATTGTGGTGCAATTGAGCTACGATACATTGCGTTGGATGAAACTGAAAAAAATAGCAGATCAAACCGCTATGCTTGCAGTTGAGCAGTATCAATCTTGGTTTGGGCGTACAGAGCGCACAACTGAGCAGAATGTTCGAAGTAATTTTCAAAGTCGTCTAAATAAGAGCCAAACAGGAGATACTCAAGCTTTACAATTGTTGAGTCGTGTAGGTCCAATTTTGATGCAACATCAGATTATTGCCAATCAAGTCAATTATGAAGCATCGATGTTAAATATGGATTTAGTCGCAAAGTCTTCAGATAGTTTGCAGACTTTAGTTCAGCAGTTAAATCAACAAGGTTTTAAAGCGGAATTAGGTAACGTACAAACTCAGGGTACAACAGTGATCGGATTGGTGAAAATACAATAATGAAAGCATTAGAGCTTGTGCAAAATAAATTAGATGTTCTGTTTGAGCGATTGACTGAGAACCTTGAGCGGATGTCACCTCGTGAGCGCGTAATGGTAGTTTTTACCACGCTTTTTGTTTTGGTTGCTGGTGTCGGTTCTGCGCTATTTTATACGCATAAAGCGGCAGAAAATCAGCAAAAACGCTTGAATGAAATCAAAGAAAGTATTGTGTGGATGCAAAGTAATGTTGTTACGATTCAACCCTCTGATGATTTGGTGATGACGTCTGCGGAAAAAATCCAACAAATTGCTCAACAGCAAGGCATTGCAATCACCTCTCAGCAAATGGGTGAGCAAATACAACTCAGTGCTCAGCATGAAAATTATGCCATTTTGGCTAATCTGCTGACTCAACTTGCACAAGCGGGTTTGAGTATTGAAAAAATGCAGCTTTCTAAGGCAGATGGGCAGATTAAATTAACAGCGACTATACAGTAAGCATTGAAAATAAACGCCTATCGGGCATAGCCTTTTTAACATTGTGTGCCTATAATACGGCAACTTAAAAAGCAGTAGACTTTTCTAGCTATGATGTATTCACTTGCTCGCCCTTTGTTGTTTTCTTTAGCACCAGAGCGTGCACATGAACTCACACTGTCATTGCTTAAATCTGCCCATAAAATGGGTGCAATCCGCAATCAGGTGGCTGCCAAGCCTGTGACCTGTATGGGTATCCAATTTCCAAATCCTGTCGGTCTTGCTGCGGGCTTGGATAAAAATGGTGCTTATATTGATGCGCTTGCTGCGTTAGGCTTTGGTTTTATTGAAATTGGAACCATTACACCGAAACCGCAGGAAGGTAATCCAAAACCTCGTTTATTCCGAGTACCTCAAGCTAAAGCCATTATTAACCGTATGGGTTTTAATAATGATGGTGTTGATCAACTTGTTGAAAATGTTAAAGCAGCTAAATTTAAAGGCGTGCTTGGTATCAATATTGGTAAAAATGCTGCAACGCCTGTAGAAGATGCTGTTTCAGATTATTTAATTTGTCTTGAAAAAGTCTATAACTACGCCTCTTATATCACTGTTAATATTTCTTCTCCAAATACGAAAAATTTGCGTTCTTTACAAAGTGGTCATGCATTAACTGAATTGCTTGAAACTTTAAAAAAACGTCAATTAGAGCTAGCTGAAGAACAACAGCATTATGTGCCGTTGGTTTTAAAAGTTGCCCCTGACTTAGAGCCAAACGATATTGAGTTTATTGCTGCACAATTATTGCAATTTAAACTTGATGGTCTGATTGTAACCAATACAACCTTGTCACGTGAAGGTGTGGAAGGTCTGCCTTTTGGTGATGAAGCGGGTGGTTTATCGGGTGCTCCTGTATTTGAAAAAAGTACACTATGCTTAGAAGCGTTTGCTAAAATTCTAAAAAATGAAATTCCACTGATTGGTGTAGGTGGTATTTTGGCGGGTGAACATGCGGTTGCAAAACAAAATGCAGGTGCATCGTTGGTTCAAATTTATAGTGGTATGATTTACACAGGTCCAGACTTAATTGCTGACTGTGTGAACGCAATGACCTAATTATGAACACCCCTGATATTATCATTCTGATTATATTATTGATTGGAGGGTTCAACGGTTTGCGACTAGGATTTGTAAAAGCCTTTGCGAACTTGATTGGTTGGGTTGTTGCATTGATTATGGGCGCAAAATATGCCACGTTAATTGCACCAGCCATGTCCTCCCTGAGTCAGGATCCAGTGGTACAGAAGATTGCAGCTTTTGCATTTATTGTCATGTTAATCATTGTATTGACGTGGATTATCACCGCTTTGCTCAATCGAATTTTAAAGACACTCAAACTTGGGCCTCTTAACCGTTTAGCAGGGGCTGGGCTTGGAACCTTGAAAGGTTTGTTTGTCGTCCTCATAACTATGCAAGGATTGGGACCATGGGTGAGTAGTTCACCTACATGGAAACAGTCGAAACTTATTCAGACGCTATTGCCATTTGCACCATTTGCATCTGAGTTATCCAAAGATGTAGCAAATGAAGCATTGCAACATATAAGTCCAGAAGATTCTCAAAAAGAACATTCTGTTAGTGATTCTGATATGCCAGCCTCTACGAAGGAAGGAAAGGCAGAACACTCAACCAAAAATCCGTTTTATTAGTCCTAGCTGGTCTGTGAGGTAGTTATGTGTGGAGTCGTTGGTATAGCTGGTAAATCACCTGTTAACCAAATGTTATTTGATGCGTTGACGATGTTACAACATCGTGGACAAGATGCAGCTGGGATCGTGACTTGCCATAATGGTCGTCTTTTCTTAAGAAAAGACAACGGTATGGTGCGTGATGTATTTCATACACGTCACATGCGTGCATTATTGGGTAACTATGGTATTGGACATGTGCGTTATCCGACCGCAGGTTCATCGAGCAGTGCAGAAGCGCAGCCTTTTTATGTGAATTCACCGTATGGTATTACGCTTGCACATAATGGCAACTTGACCAATGCATCTGATATTCATGATGATTTATTCAAAACTGACTTACGTCATATGAATACCGATTCAGATTCAGAAGTCTTACTGAATGTTTTTGCACACGAACTGCAAAAACGTGCAACGCTTGCACCAACACCTGATGATATTTTTTATACGGTGAAACGTGTGCATGAGCGTTGTAAAGGTGCTTATGGCGTGGTAACGATGATTACCGGTCACGGTATTGTTGGTTTCCGTGATCCAAATGGTATCCGTCCACTCATCTACGGTTCGCGTTTAACTGAACAAGGTGAAATGGAATATATCATTGCATCTGAATCGGTTGCGATTACCTCTCTTGGCTTTAAAGTTGAGCGTGATATTGAGCCGGGTGAGGCTATTTTCATTAATGCTAAAGGTGAATTGTTTGCACAACAATGTGCTGAAGCACCACGCTATCGTCCATGTATTTTTGAATATGTTTACTTTGCACGTCCAGATGCAACCATTGATGGCATCTCGGTTTACAAAGCACGTTTAAAAATGGGTGAGAAGCTTGCGAAGAAAATTCTTCAAGAGTGGGGTGCAGAGCATGATATTGATGTAGTGATTCCAATTCCAGATACCAGTCGTACCTCTGCGCTTGAACTTGCTAATATGCTCGGTGTGAAATTTCGTGAAGGCTTCATGAAAAACCGTTATATCGGTCGTACTTTCATTATGCCTGGTCAACAACAACGTGAAAAATCAGTACGCCAAAAGCTAAACCCTGTTGAGCTTGAGTTTAAAGGCAAAAATGTACTGTTGGTTGATGACTCGATTGTACGTGGTACAACGTGTAATGAAATCATTCAAATGGCGCGTGATTCGGGTGCAAAAAATGTATTCTTTGCTTCAGCTGCACCGATGGTGAAATATCCAAATGTGTATGGTATTGATATGCCTGCAAAAGCTGAATTGATCGCATCACATCGTAGTGTTGAGCAAATTCGTGACATTATCGGTGCAGATCGTTTAATTTTCCAAGATTTGGATGATTTGAAAGATGCTGTGCGTACAAGTAAAGTTCCTGCAGTGACTGAGTTTGATTGTTCAGTTTTTGATGGTGTGTATGTTACAGGTGATATTGATGAGCAATATCTGGATACACTTGAGCAAAGCCGTAGCGATTTAGCAAAAAAAGATAAAGATGGTTATATCGATGTGAATATTGATGCAGCATCGGTTGACTTGAGTGGTATTAAAGAAATGCTTTAATTTCTAAAATAAAAACTCTTTGAAAAAGCGGGAATTTCCCGCTTTTTTCATTTATATTGTTTGAGATTTAAACTTTTTAATTTTGTCCCGCTGTAAAGGTTAAAATGAAGAAGTCTGCTCAGTGTAAAAAGTCCGTTAGGTGCAATGTAATGAGGGTTTTACATTGAAAGATGTGAGTCATTATCTGACTAAAAACAAAAATATTCTTTGGTCAGCAAGTATTTGCTTGATTGCTGCATTGTTGACGATTTTTATTTTAAATACAGTATTAGGTTTACTTGTATATTATACCGATTCATCACAGTCGATTTTTTGGCATGTGCTTAGTCCGCACTTAGTCGTGCTATTGATTATGGTGATTGGTGGCTCAATTGCATACGAGTTTTATGTATTTCGTGCAGGTGGACATTCTCTTGCGAAGCAGTTGAAGGCACGTCGTTTAAGCATGCTCGAAAGTACACCAGAAGAGGGTGTGGCTTTAAAACTTGCGACTCGATTAGCGCAGACTTTTGAAATTGATGAGCCTACACTGTATGTGCTGCCTGATGAAGTTGGAGTAAATGCATTAACTGCAGGTTTTCATCCGAAGGATACGGTCATTATTTTGACTTGGGGTGCATTACAAAACCTAGATGAACAAGAGTTGTACGGTTTATTGGGTCATGAATTTCATCAGATTTTATCAGGTGAGGCGCAAGAAAATACACGTTTAAAAATCATGTACAGTGGTTTGATTTCTTTTAGTCAATTTGGCAGTAAAATTTCTAAACAAGGGTTTAATCATTATACCAATACACAGCGACATAAATTTGAAACTTCATTTGTAGCGGTTGGTGGTGTGATTTGGTTGATAGGCAGTATGGGGGTTTTAATTAGCCGTTTGATTAAATATTTTACGCTCGGTGGGCGTACATTTTATAATGATTATAAAACACGCCGTTTGATTTTAAATGATGCCAATATTCAAACTTTACTCAGGATTTATGTGCATCATGCGGGCTCACAAATTCACAGTGAGTACTCGGAGGCGATAGCGCATATGTGCTTTGCTAACTCATTGAGTCCACAAAGTTGGTTGAATATTCATCCCTCTATTGCAGATCGAATTTATGAGTTAAATCCGTCATTACTACAAAATTTGCAACTTGAAAATCTCAATAAATTAAAAAATCAGCCTTTATTTAGTTTGTTACGCCCCTTAGAGGAAGAGATATCGGAAGTCTATAACCCATGGATTTCTCCGCAACCCTTGCCATTATTGAGGCTTTCACCAATTAGCTTTGCGCTAAATGATGCGATTAAGCCCCTCAATAGTGACGTGCGACGTAATATGGCACGCCCTGATTTGTTAAAACGTGCAATGCAAACGGCAACAGGTTCACGCGAGGTAATGGTTGCGATTTTGATGATTCGCCAATATCGTGAATTTATACCCTCTGAGGCAGAAGTTAGTCGAGCTATTGTTGATGCTTTATTGCATCTTGATGGTCGTGTGCATATTCAAATTTTTCATGATGCATGTGCTAATTTGGGCAATATGCCTGCAACGAGCGCACGTCAATTTATAACCAAACTCGCTAAAATTATTCAAGAAGATGGTGAAATTGGTTTATTGGATGCTTTATTGATTGAAAAAGTGAAAGCTGAGCTCAACCTATTACCTATTCATACACCATCATCACTTGAAAATGTAAAACCTCAAATTGTGCGCTTGATTGATGCTTTATTGCATGTACAGCAAATTAACAGTGCAAATCAGTTAGATGTACGTTATCAAATTTTGGAGCGAGTTTTAACCGTAGATGAACTTGAATTGTTTGAAGAAATTTCTGATGAACCAATTGATTTAGGTGAAATTGTCAATGATATTGCAGGTTTGTTGCTACGTGAGCGTTTAATTATTTTGGGTGTAGCGGAAGTTTGTTTGTGGAATGACCGTATTATTACCCAAGATGAATTAGATGTTTTGGAGCTGCTCTATTGGCGTTTAGGTTTTGAAACAAGTGAAATGATTGATCAGATGCAGAAAAAAAATAGTGTGATGATTTTTTAAAGATTTCATTAGGAGTGGGATTTTTGACTGATGTTTATAAAAAATAAGTAACTTTAAGTACTGAGACCAATTGCCTAGATTTGCAACGGTAGTAGAAAACAAGAGTGTAAAGCATAGGTAATTTACTGTAAAACCGTTAAACTACATAGAATAATTTTTTAGTGATCGTTTTGTGAATAGAGCCGAACATCAGCGCAGTATTTTAGCAACTTTGGGGATTGATGTTTGGATTCCTCAGGTTGACGTGCGTGTTGAAAGCTATATTCCACAAAATTATCGTGATATGGCAACTTCTGATCAAACCGTTGTCACAAATCCTGAATTTCCAATTCCACAAAAAATTTCCCCCACTCAACCACCGATTCAGTCCGAACCTGTCACTATTCAACGAAATACTGAAAAGACAGATATTCACTCGAGTCAACTTCAAGTCAAAACTGTTGCTATTTCTCAGTCGATTGAGCCTTTAGCGCCCACTTTGCAGATTGATGCTTTTGATGTGCAACTCTATGCACTTGAACACTGTGTTTTATTGCTCGATGCGACGGATTTAAACGATGAGCAACGTCAGTTGTGGCGCAATATTCAAGCATCAATGCAAGGGCGAGAAGCAACGTTACATTGGCCATTTCCTCTAATTAATATTCAAGATGGACGTGGTGTAGTGCAGTATTTACAAGGCTTTATAGATGTATATGGTGTGGAAAAACAGTTGATTTGTATGGGGGAGATTCCACATTTAAATATGGCTCAATGTACGGTACTTGCAAGTTTACAGCAAATGATTGAACAACCGATGTTGAAGCGAAATTTGTGGCAGGCAATGCGAACAAAGGTAACAGTATAAAAGACAGTAAAATCAGCTGAGATAAAGATGGTTGAAAATCATAAAAATAATTTTAATCGGCATACTCTTTTTAGTTTAAAAATCATAAATTAATTTGATAAAACAATAATCATATTCAATTAAAATTTAAGCAGATGCTTTTGTTTAAATATGAGATTTGAGTTAACTTAAACTCTAAATAAAATGACTGAATTATTTTATTGGTTGTGATTAAAAATACAAAGGAGTATGTATGCAAAAAGTCGTAGTATTTAGTCAATTAGATCAAGATATTTTGCAACGCTTACATGAAAAGTATCAAGTTGTGATGATTAATCCTAAACTTGGCGATGTAAATGACCAGATTTTAAAAGAAGTTCAAGATGCTGATGCCATGATTGGTGCAGGGCGTGTATTGAATGAGAAGAATCTAGCTTCAGCGCAAAAACTGAAAATTATTTCATCGGTAAGTGTGGGTTATGATAATTATGACCTCAATTATTTAAATCAACATAATATTTGGCTCACAAATACACCGCATGTGCTGACTGAAACGACTGCTGATTTGGCATTTACACTCCTGATGAGTGCTGCACGACAAGTAGGTTCACTTGATCGTTGGACGAAACAAGGACATTGGCAACGTACAGTCGGTACGGAGCAGTTTGGGCAAGAAATTTACGGTAAAACGCTCGGAATTATTGGTTTAGGTAATATTGGTGCAGCAGTAGCAAGACGTGCACGTTATGGCTTCAATATGAACATTCTCTATCATAACCGCCGAGAACGTCCTGAAATTGCAGAGCCACTTATGGCGCAATATTGTGATTTAAATACATTGTTACAGACATCAGATTTTGTGGTAGTCGCTGTTGATTTAAATGCAGATTCGAAAGCTTTAATGAGTACTGAGCAGTTTGCTCAAATGCAACCTCATGCTATTTTTGTCAATATTGCTCGTGGTTCTGTGGTGGATGAGATTGCTTTGATTGAAGCGATTAAAAGTCATCAAATTTTTGCAGCAGGTCTTGATGTTTATCAAAAAGAACCATTACAGGAATCTGCACTTTTCTCATTGGAGCGTGTAGTAACTTTACCGCATGTGGGTTCTGCTACAGCAGCAACACGTAAGCGTATGGCGGAGTTGGCATATCAAAATTTAGTTGATGCATTGGAAGATAGAACGCCACGTTATATTGTCAATACTGGATTTTAGTGTGTGTTAAATATGATGATAATCTGGAATTTAGCATAATGTTGTTAATAACTTCATAACACTTCGTTGCAAATTACTTCAAATTTCAATGTTATATTGCTTTAAATCTCTCCATGGATCTGCATTTTGAAAAAGACTTTGCTTAGCTTATGTTTAGTCATGGCGACCACAACCACTGTGGCGGATGATTTTCATGCTGCGATTGGTCCACAGTTTGAAGTCCCTGATTTGGGTAGTGGCGTTGGTTTTATTGATCAGCAAAAAGAACGTGCGATTGGTGAAAAAGTGTATCGACAGGTACAACAACAACTGCCAATTATTCAAGATCCATGGCTTGAAGATCAGTTTATGAATGTGTTTAGTCGCATTCTAAATCAAACCCAGTTGGGTCAACCGATTGGCTTAGTTGTGGTTCGGGATCCTCAAATTAATGCTTTTGCTGTACCTGGTGGTTTGTTTGCCTTAAATGCAGGTATGGTGACTTCATCTGCAAATATGGATGAGATTGCAGGGGTGATGGGGCATGAAATTGCCCATGTTACGCAGCGTCATTATAGTCGCTCACAAGAAGCCTTTAAGGGGCAGGGATTACTAGCGCTTGCAGGGATTTTAGTGGGCGCTGTGGTTGCATCGCAGGCAGATGGTGATATTGGTGGTGCATTGATGATGGGAACTCAGGCCGCTTTGCTAGATCGACAATTGAGTTATAGCCGAAATCAGGAGCGTGAAGCTGATCGTATAGGTATGCAGTTTATGTATGGTGCAGGCTATAACCCAAATAGTATGGCAGATTTTTTTGAAACTATGCATCGATCAACGAGTCGTTTAAGTTTTTTACCTGATTTTTGGCTTACACATCCATTAACCACGGAGCGTATGAGTGAGTCACGCTTACGAGCGCAACAATTTCCTCGTGTGCCATATCGTCGGAATGATCAAGATTTTGATATTGTGAAATGGTACACAGCAGTGGTTGCAGGGCAGAGCAATGAGCGTGAATTGCAGGCTTTGGCAAGAAATAACAGTTATGCAGGCATTATTGCATTGAGCGCATTTTACTTGAATCAAGGTGATTTTTCGGCAGCACAGCAACAGCTTGATCTAGCCCGTAAAATAAATCCTGATCACAGTTTGATTACACTCATTCAAACAGATATTTATTTAGGGCAAAATAATGCCGATGCAGCATATCAGGTGATTTTGCCTAAACAGCGCATTATGCCAGAAAATAGAGCATTAAGTTTTAAACTGGCTGAAGTGTTGATTCGAGAGAAAAAATCCGCTGAAGCCGAAACTTTAGTTAATCGTTTTATTAATAAAAATCCACGAGATATAATGGGTTGGCAATTATTACAACAAGCTGCTAATTTGGATCAAGCAAATCCATTACGAACAGTAAATGTATTGCGTAATCGGGCAGAAGTACAATATTGGTCGGGTGACGAGGAAAATGCGATTAAATCATTGTTGCATGCACAGCGTTTGGCGAAAGATAATATGTCTGCCAAAGCTAAAATTGATATACGCCTAAAAGCCATGCAAGATGAGCGCAAGTTGAAAATTTAAATTTGATGATATGTATTGGTCTGAATAAAAAGCAGTTTTAAGAAAAATGACTTTCTATTCATATATTAAAACGCTAAGCTTAGTGGCTTAAATTTATAAAAATGTATTTGATTCTTATGGAAAAAATGATTGCTCGTGTTGGGATAATTTGTTTAATTTCAAGTTTAATAATGATAAGTACGGTCTCATTTGCTGAAAATATTCCCGATCAGTATGTTCGTGATATTGAGAGAATTTCTACACGCTACAATGCGGATATGAAGTTTTTTCTGCGTAGTCTTGACCCTAAAATTAGTCAGTTTAATCAAGCACAGCAGGCGCAGTTTTGTACTATTTTGAAGCAGTATGTAGATGATATGTATAAAACGACTGATCAGCATCGGAAATATTTGCCATTATCATCACAGTCAGTCACAAAGCAAACAATCATTGATAAAGTTATGGTTTCACCTGAAATGCAAATTTTGAAAAAATATAATATTCAATGCAATTTGAATTAATAAAATAGAAATTGCTTTGTTTTAAAATTGTTTTCAAGAAGATGTATTAAGGGCTGATCAATGTAGCTGGACATTTTTATCATGGTAGGAGGAGGTTTGAATGGGAAATTATTGGATAAAAATAAATGTAATCGTTAGGTTTTAAATTTTATTATTACTTAATTTTTGATTGGATGAAATTGAATGTAGAGATTGATTGGCTATTTAATATCTATATTGCGCTTTAAAAACACAAAAAACAAAAATTAAATAGTCCAAATCAAACACAAATCAGATTTTACGACGTAGGGAATTAGCCAAGTTTTGCTTTAATTTTTGCTGAAACTTGTGCAGGATCGGCACGTCCGGCTATGATCGGACGTAGAGAATTCATCACCTTACCCATATCTTTCATGCTAGTTGCACCTTGCGCATCAATTGTTTGCGCAATGAGAGAATCAAGCTCTTCCTCTGACATAGCTTCAGGTAGAAATTGAGATAAAATCTCAAGTTCGGCTTGTTCTTTACTAGCTAAATCTTCACGGTTAGCGCCTAAAAAGGCTTTCACCGATTCTTTACGTTGTTTGATTTGCTTTTCAATGACCGCAAGAACTTGATTATCGTCAAGTTCAATGCGCTCATCGACTTCGATTTGCTTGATTGCTGCCTGTAGACCACGTATAACCGTTAATTTATCCATTTCTTTAGCACGCATTGTTGCTTTCAAAACTTCAGTAATTTGGTTTTTTAAAGTCGTCATTTATCTAGTCCAGGTAGTCAATCAATCACAAATTAATCTTAGTAAAGGCGAGTCGTACGTACTGATTCACGCGCCAATTTCTTTTGGTAGCGTTTAACAGCAGCAGCTTTTTTACGTTTACGTTCTTGAGTTGGTTTTTCGTAGAATTCACGTTTACGAACATCAGCAAGAACACCTGCTTTTTCGCATGAACGTTTGAAACGACGAATTGCTACGTCAACTGGCTCGCCTTCTTTCAATTTAACTTGTGGCATGAAGAATCCTCATTAAGTTATGGATAAGATCTAGGGTCGAATTACCCGAGATCACAAGTGAAGGTCAGTATTTTACTCATTTACATCTCATATCACAAGTCTATAATGGCTTTAGCAATATTTTGAAACGGGTAAAAGGCAGTTTAATGATCGTTCTTGGCTTAGAAACCTCATGTGATGAAACAGGGCTTGCACTTTATGATAGCGAAGTCGGTCTACGAGGACAGGTGCTATATAGTCAAATTAAACTGCATGCAGAATATGGTGGTGTAGTGCCTGAGCTTGCATCACGTGACCATGTGCGTAAGCTTATTCCTCTAATGAATCAATTGCTTGAGGAAAGTGATGTAAAAAAATCTGAGATTGATGCGATTGCTTATACGCGTGGCCCAGGCTTAATGGGAGCCCTAATGACAGGTGCACTGTTTGGGCGTAGCTTGGCATTTTCGCTTAATAAACCTGCAATTGGTGTGCATCATATGGAAGGGCATATGCTTGCGCCACTTTTATCTGAAACACCACCTGAATTTCCGTTTGTCGCTTTACTTGTATCAGGTGGGCATACGCAATTGATGGCTGCACATGGTATTGGTGAATATGAAATTCTCGGTGAGTCGATTGATGACGCTGCGGGTGAGGCTTTTGATAAAGTCGCAAAAATGTTGAAACTTCCTTATCCCGGTGGACCTAATATTTCAAAATTGGCAGAGCAAGGTGATAAAGAAGCCTTTGCATTTCCACGTCCGATGTTGCATCAAGGTTTAGATTTCTCATTCAGCGGTTTAAAAACAGCAGTTTCTGTTCAGCTTAAAAAGTTGGGTGAAGAGCAAAGAGATGCAGATATTGCAGCATCTTTCCAAGAAGCATTGGTTGATACTTTGGTAAAAAAATCTGTAAAAGCATTGAAACAAACAGGCTTAAAACGATTGGTCATTGCTGGTGGAGTCAGTGCAAATAAGCGTTTGCGTGAGCGTTTAGAAGCCGATTTAGTCAAAATTAAAGCCACTGTTTATTATGCAGAACCTGCTTTATGTACAGACAATGGTGCAATGATCGCATTCGCAGGTTATCAGCGTTTAAAATCAGGTCAAAGTGAAGGATTATCAGTCACTACAACACCACGTTGGCCAATGACGGAATTGACCAAACCCGAATAAATTTATTTTGAGTTTAAAATGAGAAAAGAGGCGAAAGCCTCTTTTTCTATTGAAAATGAAGAATTAATCTAGTTCAGCATGGGCAAAAATTTTCAAAATCACTTCTGTATTATCACAAGATTTTTTAAATTCAGTAATGAATTTTTTTAAAGCATCTTCATCAGTTGAATAAGCAACAAACATACTTCCTTCGGGATCAAATTTAACAATATTCTTAAGTTCAGGTAACTGAATTTCTAAAAAAGCCAATGCCAAAGAACCCCAATCGTAACCACTACCTTCAAAGCCTTCATCTGCCCGTGTGGCAAAAATATGCGATTGATAATCCAAATTAGATAAACAAGCTGAAAAACTTTTTTCATGATCGACCCAAAAAAAAGGTGCTATAGCTTGTTCGAATACGGTATCCATTATTTTTCTCAATTCAATCATTATTAAAAATTAGTAATGTCATTTTAAAAAAATCTTTACTTTATTTGGTAAATTTAAGAGTTGAAATTGTATGAAGAATGTATTTTTTATGATTGAAACAGTCTATTCGTTTTCAAATTTATAAGATGTAGTAAATCTTAATATTTACAATCAATAAGTATGGTAAAAGATAAGTTATATCAAAATTGAAGAATGCTTCAGTAAAGTCATGATGCATCGATCTTAGGAGTGAAAATGTTAAATAATAATTCGATTCACTTATACCAAAAATTTAAACAAGGCGTACGTCTACCTTATGATATTTTGAATATTCATAATATTCCTGATGGTGCTAAGCAAGGGAATTTCATTGAAATTCATTGTGGTGGTTTTGGTTCGGAAATATCACCTCATCCAATTGAAAAAAATCAATTTTATGCACTCACAGATCGTGGGCCAAATACGACTTATGATGTAAATGGTGATAAAGGTAAAATATTTTTAGTACCCAATTACACACCAAAGATCGGGCTGTTTAAATTACAGGAAGATGGTTCTATTCAGAAACTAAAAGAAATTTTACTGAAAAATCCATACGGAAAACCAATTACAGGTCTGCCAAATCAGCACTTTGGCGCAACCAAAGAAATTGCCTATGATCAACATGGAAAGGTTTTAGAACAAGGCACAGATGAATATGGGCTAGATGCAGAAGGTTTATTGGCTTTAAACGATGGTACATTTTGGGTCAGTGATGAGTATGGCCCACACATTGTACATTTCAATGCAGATGGGGTTGAAATTGATCGGATCAATGCTTACCCAAAAGATAGTCGCCGTATTTCAGGTAATTTATTGCCTATAGAATTTGCAAATCGTAGACAAAATAGAGGGATGGAAGGTTTAACCATTACACCTGATCAAAAGACGTTGGTCGGTATTATGCAATCGACCATGAGTAATCCTGATGTATCAGTTACGAAATCTGATTTGGTTCGTATTGTGATGATTAATCTTGAAAATAAAGAAATTTCTCAATATTTATATAAGCAAGAAATTAAAGGTAACTCGAATACGGCAATCGTGGCTTTAAATGATCATCAATTTTTAGTGGCTGAACGTGATGATGATTTTTATAAAGATAATCCAAATGCGTTTAAACGTGTGTATAAAATTGATGTGAAAGAAGCAACCAATTTAGAATGCATTCAGCACAGTTTACAAATGCGACAAGATGAACAATTAGGGTTGCTGATTGAAGAAAAAACCTTGGAACAATATGTGTTAAATGCGGGTTGGCAGGGTTTGGCACAATTTAATATTATACCTGTTACAAAGACATTAGTGGTCGATTTGATTGAAAAAATAGGATATGTACATGACAAAGTTGAAGGTTTATGGGTGATTGATGAACAGCATTTGGCTGTGATCAATGACGATGATTATGGTTTTTCAGAAACCAATGGTGTACTTGAGCAAAAGTATTTAGATTTAGATAAAAACGTAATTGATGCGAATACGCTTTATATTATTGATGGCTTAGATTTAAAATCATAATTAATCTTGAGTTTTGATACGAAGAGGCGCTGTAGATTTTGCGTATTATTTGTTATGAATACGTTGTTATTTGAAGTAAAAGCGCAATATTTTAAGAAAATATTGCGCTTGATTTGAAACTCAAAGCATTAATTTGCACGAATCATTTCATTAAATTTTTCTTTTAATTCAATATATTTTTCATTGGATTTTGCTTGGTCACTCTTTTCTTTAAATATTTTTGCTACAGCAACTTTAGCTAATTCTTCAGGGCTACGTTGTGGCTTTTCAGTTTGATTTTCTTGAGCAACCACGACTTTAATTTTGGGTGTTGCACCTTTGTGTTTGCGACCCGTTTTAATTGAACCTTTTTTGTGGTTTGCATAACGACGTGCGCGAGTATAGCCCATAAGTAAAAATTTACGAGCCATGTCTGCACCGACAAAATCGTTATTTTCCAAATACTCTAAGAATAAAGCAAAAATCTTGTCACTGCTTTCGGCAGCTTGAGCTTCATTTTCAAATGCCCAAAATGGTAGAATTTCAGATTTGTACGGTTCAACCAATAATACGCCTTCTTCACCACGACCAATACGATATAAATTGGGACGCTTTCTAAAGTTAATTTTTTCAAAGTCGAGAGAAAAGTCAAAAC
The DNA here is from genome assembly GCF_048551395.1 of Acinetobacter sp. TY1. NCBI lineage: Bacteria > Pseudomonadati > Pseudomonadota > Gammaproteobacteria > Moraxellales > Moraxellaceae > Acinetobacter > Acinetobacter sp. TY1. The sequence continues at coordinate 4,020 of NZ_JBLYZK010000031.1, read as the reverse complement.
TGCGTGAAAATGGCTTGGTATCCGTTTGAATGGGAAGTACATTGAGTGCGAGATCGGTCATTGGGGAGTCCTTAAACAGGTAAATAATCAAAAATATACGTAACTATATAGACATGATTATAAAATAGACGTGATTATAAAAGAGCACGTTATGCAAAATTTCAGGTATTTTATCGTATTTTGCTGTGGCAAAAGCTAAATACTGATCATAAGCGTTGCTTATCTGTGCTATATCTGAGGATTATGCTTTTTTAAAAATGTGTAGGTAATATAAATCTGATAGGTCACTCATCAATTTAAGGCATATCGCATTTATAAATGAATGACCAAAATCGGTGCAGTTTTTATACCTTCTTTAAGCGGAAGCGAGTTGGGTTGAACCAATCCAATGTTTAGAAAATTGATAAGCGGCACGACCTGAGCGCTGACCACGTGCTTGACTCCATCTTAAAGCTTCGGCTCGAACGTTATTATCATAATTCATATTGGCTTTTGTTAAATAATGTTCAACAATTTCCAAATATAAGTTTTGATCCATTGGATAAAAAGACAACCACAAACCAAAACGATCCGACAAAGAAATTTTTTCTTCAATGGCTTCTTGTGGGTGTAACTCTTTGTATTGAGGTACGTCTACTTTGGTCACAGGAGTATTTTCATGCATAAATTCAGGTAATAAATGACGGCGGTTACTTGTGGCATAAATAATAAAATTATTCGAACCTGACTGTAGCGAGCCATCTAAAACACTTTTTAAGCTGCGATAGTTTTCATCTTCAGCATTAAAAGCAAGGTCGTCGCAATACACAATAAATTTTTCAGGACGGTTCTGTATTAGTTTCTGAATTTCAGGTAAATCTTTTAAATCATCACGTTCAATTTCAATTAAACGTAAGCCTTGATCTTGATAAGATGGGAGTAATGAGCGAACAATAGAAGATTTGCCTGTACCACGCGAGCCTGTAAGTAAAATATCATTGGCAGGAAAGCCTTTGAGAAATTGTTCAGTATTTTGTAAAACTTTTGCTTTTTGGCGTTCAATGCCTTTTAAGTCATCAAGTCGCATAGCTTTAGGATTTTGAATGGCTTTAAGTTGCTTATCTTGCCAATGAAATGCGAAAGCAGAAAAATCGGTTTCTTGTTTTGGTGCGGGTAATACTTGATGCAACTGCTCTAAAACAGTGGCTAATGTTTTGATGATATTTTCAGGTAAATCAAGGGTTGGCATTTTTCTGACTACATTTGATTGGTAGTTGAAATATAGCACTCCAAGGTGAAATTTTCTGCAAAGTTCGGTTAAAATTCTAAAATGTTTGATTCGTGTATGATATTGATCGAATATTGCAATTCTATACTTGCTTATCGAAAGTAGATTCAACATATTACAACTAAGAAAAGAGCAATCCTTTAGAACAAACAGAAAGGGTAAAGGCGAATATGATTTTACAATCCATCCAAGATCTCAATCCTCATCAGGCATATCGCATTAAAAAACTACAAAGACAGTTAGATCGTGCAGAAAACTATGAAGAATGGAAAAGTATCGCCCTTCGCTTAGATGAAGAGTCTGGTGCTCAGGAATGGAAATTTGACAATAGTTCGCCTTATTTTGATGCAGAGATTATCTCGCATCGTTTGAATTTATTACGTCGTTATCGTTTTCAAAAACGTACAGCCGATTTGATGTACATTTTACGTGAAGGCTTTAGCCATGATGTTGCCAATATTGGGCATCCATTGTTATTTACCCAAACATATATTGGTACGAAAAAAATCATTGAGCATTATATTGAGGAAGTCAGTCAAGCGCTTGCTTATATCGCTTCTGTAAAGTGTGAAACACTAACCTTAAAAGAAAAACAGGACTTTTTTGAAAATTGTGAGAAAGCCTATGGACAGCCAGCGCTGATGTTTTCAGGTGGTGCGACATTGGGGCTTTTTCATAGCGGTGTAGTGAAAGCACTGCGAGAACAAGACTTAATGCCAAAAGTATTGTCGGGATCAAGTGCTGGTGCAATTATGACGGCAATGCTTGGTGTGGCAGATCCTAATGACATTCCACATTTGTTGACGGGTGAACATTTTTACAGTGATGCATTTCATTTTCGGAGTCTGCAAGAGTTAATTAAAGGCAATGGAGGTTTTGCCGATGTACGTTATTTGAAAAAATTCTTGGTAGAAAATTTGGGTGATGTGACATTTGCTGAAGCTTTTGAAAAATCAGGGTTAGACATTAACGTGACCGTTGCACCGTATAATGTTGCACAAGAAGATGCACGTATTATGAATAAATATACATCACCTGATTTGTTGGTGTGGAGTGCGGTTTTAGCTTCATGTGCTGTACCTGTCTTATTTCCGCCTGTGCGTTTGACCAGTAAGCGTTATGATGGGGTACATACGCCATATTTGGCGAGTACTCGTTGGGTAGATGGCAGTGTACGGAGTGACTTTCCACAAGAGCGTATGTCACGCTTATATAACCTGAATTACACTATTGCAAGTCAGGTTAATCCACATATTGTGCCGTTTATGCAAAATGATGAACAGCGTTTTCGCCAAGATCTACTTAGTTGGCCTGAGCGTATTTTACGTCAGCAAGGCAAAATTGTTGCAATGGGTGCGATGGACTTTACCCGTTCACGTATGGGGCGCATTCCATCCATTCGCCGTTTACTTGATCATGGCTATGGGATTGTCGATCAGCGTTATTATGGCGATGTTAATATTGTCGGTAATTATGGTTTGCGTCATTATGGTTATATGTTGCAAAATCCAAAGCCAAAGTTATTCAATAAGTTGCAACGAGAAGGTGAACGCGCAACGTGGCCAAAAATATCGAGTATTGAAACACATGCACGTATTGGTAAAACTATTCAACATTGCTTAGAAGTTTTAAAATCACCTCAGGCACAGAGTAGTATGTCTACAAATTTACATGTCCCAGCCTAAAATAAATACACATAGTATTATTGGTAAATTAGCATCTGTTGATTTGCCAAGCACTCAAATTGATCTCACATCACTCACAGCTTGTAATAGCATGCAAAGTCAGGCTTTAGGTCGCCGTGTATTTAAAATTGATCAACATGGGAAGAGCTGGTGGTTGAAAGGGCAGATCAAAGGGATTAATACATTAAGTGAGCAATCTTTTCTTAATGAACTTGATACTTATCAAAAGCTGACCATATTACAAGTCAGCTTTTTATTACCTTTTCAGATTTTTAAACCGATCAAAATTCAAAATTCAACAGAACCCACTTTGAATGTGCAAGTGCCGTGTCAAGGCACTCAAAATATTTGGCTTGAGCAAGGACTCAAAGTTCAACATGCGGCGGCACTTTTCGACCAAGAGCCTGAACAATTGAGTACTGATCAAGTTATTCAAATACTTTTACAAAGTTTAGACATTTTGAATGCACTACATGGCGTTGGTTGGATTCATGGCGATCTCAAGATTGAACATTTTCGAGTGGATCAGTCACAGTGCTATCTCATAGACTTTGAACAAGCACACACCTTAGAGACAAAATTCCCGCAAATATCAGCAACTCCACGCTATATGGCACCTGAATTGTTTCATGGAGAAGCAAAAACAGTGCAAACAGACATTTATGCACTCGGAATAATTTGGTTGCAGTGGTTGACGCAACAAAAATTGAGTGAAAAAAGCTATTTAGATTGGGCGTATTTGCATTGTCAGTACTTAAAAGTACATCTGCCCCCCCGATTTTTACATTTAACAATAATTTTAAATGCCATGCTGGCAAAACATAAACAGCAAAGATGTACAAATATTTATCAAATAAAACAGATATTAAGCGATATTGTATAAAGAAAAAGCAAGATACCTTAAGTTTGTTTTATATTTAGCCAAACGATGGTTTTTTTAATAAAAAGGGCTTGTCATGTAGGGGTGATCTCTATAATATACACAGCCATTGGGGACGTGGCGAAATTGGTAGACGCACTGGATTTAGGTTCCAGCGCCGCAAGGTGTGAGAGTTCGAGTCTCTCCGT
>NZ_JBLYZK010000030.1:0-34674 GCF_048551395.1 Acinetobacter sp. TY1 | reverse complement strand
GCAACTCCGTCTAGCCGTGCATCTCAAAACGGAACTCAATGAATTAATATTGAACTAAGAAAAATTTTACTCAATCCCGAGTAATTTCATTAGAATTCCTATCGATCATTTTTGTCGTTTTTTTAATATTCATCTAGTTTAAAAATGTGATACTGTTCGTTTATTAGGATATATGCTCGATGATCGAACAATTATTTTATTTTTATTCTAATCTTAATCATAATTTTGATTAGGCTGATTGTTGAACTATCTTCTGTTAATTAAATAAATTATGTTTAAGGTGAAAACGTGCAAAATGAAAATAAAAAAATGCTGATAAATATTGATAATCAAAAGCAAATACGTCATGAAGACTTTATTGCTGGTATTAGTAAAGGAATGGCAATACTAGAATGTTTTGGTCCAGAAAGACATCGTTTAAATGTCTCCATGGCAGCAGAGAAAACTGGATTAACTCGCGCTGCAACAAGAAGACATTTATTGACACTAGAATATTTAGGTTATCTGGATTTCGATGGTCATTATTATTATTTAACTCCTAAAGTATTAAAGTTTTCAGGTGCTTATTTGAGTGGTTCACAATTACCTAAAATTTGTCAGCCACTTTTAAATCTATTAACAACACAAACATCTCTTATTTTTTCAGTGATGGTACTGGATGGTTTTGAAGCAATCACCATTGCTCGAAGTGCTTCTCATCAACAAACAGATCGAGTAAACCCTTATGGTTTGCATTTGGGCAATCGTCTTCCAGCACATGCAACATCAGCTGGTAAAATATTACTTGCACATTTAGATATTGCGGAACAAATTAAATGGCTCGAAAAATATCCCTTAAAGCGTTTAACCAAATATAGCATCATTGATAACACTTCATTTTTATCCTTATTGGAAGCAGTAAAAGAACAAGATTGGTGTTATTCAAGTGAAGAGCATGAACTGGGTGTTCATGCATTGGCTGTTCCAATTTATGGCCCAAAGGGAAATATTGTTGCTGCACTCAATATAGTTTCTCCAACTGCAAGATCAACCAAAGAATATTTAATCCAACAAATTTTACCTTTACTTCAGGAAACAGCAAGGGAACTCAGGAATGTAATCTAATTTTTTCTACTTGAATCAAGCTTGTTATATAATATTCTCATTGATGCTAAGAGTTATTAGCTTTGCTTTATATCTATCAAATTTATTTTTTGTTTTTTACTTAACAAGGGAACAAACTTTTCGATTTTTAAGATGTTCTCATCTACTGAGTTATATTTTCGGTGGTGGTTCCAAAATTATACTGAAACAAAAACAGATTTAACTTTAATAAAATAGAGAAATACAAATAGTACTATAAATCAAATGTCCACCCTGTCTCAGTAACAACTGATTGGTAAGTTTTTCACAGTGGGTATATTAGGCGGAATAATTGTAGCATTTGGCATCGGATCTGATGTGGATTTAAGAGGAGTTAAAATTGTTCAAAATAGCTGACAAATTATTTTAAAACTATATAGATCATTTAAATGCATGAATTAAATCATTAAGGATATATAAAAATGTATCACTTAATTAATCTTCCACAAATTATAGAAATTGGAAAAAATCTAAGAATTAAGCTTTCGATTACAATATACTTGTAAGTGTAATTATTTTATGAAGTTTTTTATTTAAAAATTAAATTTTGCTTAGGCTATTTTATAGATGTATTTTTAATCATTCATTTTTAAAATGATCAAAATAAAAACCCATCCGTACATTTCATACCGATGGGTTTTTATTTTTCATTATTTAACCTGAGAATATATCTAGTTTAGTTTAAGCCAACTGCCTTAGCTCTCGCTGCATGTAATTTCTTATAGCTCTCAATCAAACGTAAATGACGATCAAGCCCTTCAAGTTGCATATTGGTTTCAGTTAAACCGTAGAAACGAATTGAACCATCCATTGAACCAATCACGGCGTCCATACGGTCATCACCAAACATACGACGGAAATTAATTTCGTAATCATTCAGATCAAGATCATCATCAAGTTCAACTTCAAGCACCACATTTAAACATTGATAGAATAATCCACGTTCAACAGTATTGGTGTTGTATTGTAAGAATTGTTCAACCAACTCTTTAGCTTCTTCAAAAGCTTGTAGCGCAATATAAATCAGTAATTTAAGTTCAAGAATAGTCAACTGCCCCCAAACCGTATTGTCATCAAACTCAATTCCGATCAAGGTCACAATATCGGTATAGTCATCAACTTCAACTTCTTCAAGGCGTTCTGCTAAAGCTTCGAGCTGCTCGTCATCTAAACGGTGTAAATTTAAAATATCTTCACGGAAGCCCAATGCCTTATTGGTATTGTCCCAAATGAGATCTTCAACCAAATAAATTTCTGAATAGTCAGGCACTAAGATACGGCAAGCAATTGCACCCAATTGATCATACACCGCCATATAGACTTCTTTGCTCATTTCTTTAAGAATACCGAACAGAGTTGCCGCTTCTTCTACATTGGAATTTTCACCTTCAGCAGTGAAATCCCATTCAACAAATTCATGATCAGCTTGAGCACTAAAGAATTTCCACGACACCACACCGCTTGAATCAATAAAATGCTCAACATAGTTATTAGGTTCAGTCACGGCGTTACTGCTAAATGTCGGTTTTGGTAGATCATTTAGACCCTCAAAACTACGACCTTGTAATAATTCCGTTAAACTACGCTCAATCGCTACTTCCATACTTGGATGTGCGCCAAATGAAGCGAATACACCGCCTGTACGTGGGTTCATCAGAGTCACACACATCACAGGAAATTCACCACCCAATGACGCATCTTTGACTAAAATCGGAAAGCCTTGCTCTTCTAAGCCTTTAATGCCTTCAACAATACTTGGATATTTTGCTAAAACTTCAGCAGGAACATCAGGAAGTGCGATTTCACCTTCCAAAATTTCACGTTTTACAGCACGTTCAAAAATTTCAGACAAACATTGAACTTGCGCTTCAGCTAAGGTATTCCCTGCACTCATACCATTAGACAAGTATAAGTTTTCAATTAGATTAGATGGGAAATAAACCGTCTCACCATCTGACTGACGAACAAATGGTAATGAACAAATACCACGTTCAGTATTGCCCGAATTGGTATCATATAAATGCGTACCGAGTAACTCATTTTCAGGGTTATAAATTTCTAAGGTATATTCGTCCAAAATTTCTTTCGGCAAAGCACCCTTTTTACCTGGCTTAAACCACTTCTCATTTGGATAATGTACAAATTCAGCATTGGCAATTTCTGTACCCCAAAACTGATCGTTATAGAAGAAGTTACAATTTAAACGCTCAATGAATTCACCTAGCGCAGAAGCTAAAGCACTTTCTTTGGTAGAACCTTTACCATTGGTAAAACACATTGGCGATTGTGCATCACGAATATGTAGTGACCATACATTTGGTACAATATTACGCCATGACGCAATTTCAATCTTCATACCCAAATTTGCCAAGATCCCCGACATATTGGCAATGGTTTCTTCTAAAGGTAGGTCTTTCCCTGCAATATAAGTACTGCTGTCTTGTGCAAGGCTCGGCATAAGCAAAGCTTGTGCATCAGCATCAATACTTTCAACTTCTTCAATCACAAACTCAGGATTATTCTGAATGACTTTCTTTACCGTACAACGGTCAATTGAACGCAAAATGCCTTGACGGTCTTTGTCAGAAATATCCGCAGGTAGTTCAACTTGAATTTTAAAAATCTGTTTATAGCGGTTTTCAGGATCAACAATATTGTTTTGTGATAAACGGATATTTTCTGTTGGAATATCACGCGCCGCACAATACACTTTCACGAAATAAGCGGCACATAGTGCAGAAGATGCTAAAAAATAATCGAATGGACCTGGTGCAGAACCATCGCCTTTATAACGGATCGGTTGATCGGCAATGACTGTGAAATCATCGAACTTAGCTTCCTGACGAAGATTGTCGAGATAATTAACCTTAATTTCCATACGGATACCTGAAATAGTATTATGTGTATATGAATTGACACATCAACGATGTAAATCTTGAGATAAGCCGAATCAAAGCATAAATAACTTAAAAAGCGCTTGGCATCAACAAGCAAAATAGGGCTTTAAACTGATACCAAAAATAATGGAACATATTATAAAGGCAAATGCCACTTTTGATAAAGTTTATGTACGCTTTCACTGCATTTAAAAAATAAAAAACTCAGTAAATTTATTTACTGAGTTTTTTAGGGTCTTATCTATTACAAGTAAACACTCTAGGGATTAAGAATAAAGCGCTACGTTTTTATGCAAACAGGCTTACTTATAAAACAGGTAGAATCGAAGGAATCATATCTTGAATCGTTTTACCATTACTGGTTTCACCAAGCGCAGACATTTTCCAAGCACCGTTATGACGATAAACTTTTGCAACAATCAGTGCAGTATAATTACCCTTCGCAGATAAATTATACTTTGCAATTTCAGTATTGCTAGTTGCATCCACTACACGACAAAATGCATTTTCAACGCTTTCAAATGTTTGTCCACGGAAACTACTAATGGTAAATACAATGGATTTCACTTGAGGCGGAACTTTAGTTAAGTCAACATGAATGACTTCATCATCACCATCACCTGCGCCTGTACGGTTATCGCCTGAATGCCAAATACTGCCATCTTTACTTTTTAACTGCCCAAACCAAACTGCATCGAGTGGTTGATTATTTTCATTAAAAAGAATAAGTGATGCATCTAAGTCGATTGAATCATCCCCGCCTTTAAACATACCAAAAAAGCCACCGCCACTTTTAGCTACATCCCAACCTGCGCCCAAATAAATCTGAGTTAATGATGACCCATCACCTTTTTCTAAAGAGATTTTTTGACCTTTAACTAAACTAATACCCATGAAATATATCCTCTGTTTTAATTGCTTCTATTTAAATTTAATGCTGATGCTAACCACGTCACATAGCTTTTTCGATTTCTCGAACAAATAATGACTTTACCATTACCTCGAAACTTCAAAACCATGCCTTCCCCACTGGTAAAACTATTGAGTAAATTCCCCATCATTCCTCTATTTTGTGAGCTTGGCATACCAATGTTATAACTTAAGGTCGAATCCCACGCCACAACATGACCATTATCAATGGTGGTTTCACCATTTTCAGTACTGACATCCACTTCCATAAGAGTTCCGCAGCCTGAAATACACAGTTGTCCTTGCCCTGAGGCTTCCATAATGACAAAACCACCAGTATCCCCAAAGAATCCACCGCCTAAATTGGTTTGAATCTTGGCTTTTACATTGACATGCTCTGTGGCTGCCACAAAGGCACCATCGGACAACACATATTGTCGTGGTCCAATATCTAAAAGTTGCATATCACCATCTAGGTTTGGTGAAAGTAGACATTGTCCATTGCCAAATGATGCTTTGATTTCCTGCTGAAATAGGGATTCACCTGTCGTAAAGCGACGCATGAAGGATTGAAATAACCCGCCACGTAGTTGCCCACCTAATTCAAGGTTCTGTTCAATCATGACCATTGCATCTGATTCACAATAGATTTTTTCACCTTGTACCAAATCTACCAATAGAAATGGCTCCGGACTGCCCACCAAATCAAATTTAGCCATGATTAATTCTCACTCTCAAATAATAATTTTTTGCTTGTGCTACTTTTAACCATATACATCCATTCAAAAAACAGTCCTGATTAATGCGGTTATCCCCCATAATCAATTGCCTGTTTTTATTTTAGTATTTGAAAATAATCTAATTTACTAAAACAAATAAAAATTACTTTCAAATACTAAAAGATTTATCTTTTAGTATTTGTATTCTAAACCTTAAACAGCAACGCCATAGTTCGCTGCAAGCGCACCTAAGCCACCATTAAAGCCTTGACCTACTGCTTTAAATTTCCATTCACCAGCGTGACGGTATAATTCACCGAAGATCATTGCAACTTCAGTACTACCATCTTCAGATAAGTCAAAACGAGCAAGTTCTTCAGCATTATTATCTTGGTTAATTACACGGATATAGGCTTTATCAACCATTCCGAAGTTTTGACCATTTTGCTGACCTTCATGGATAGTTACAGCAAATACAATTTTAGCTACATCAGCAGGAACTTTTGAAAGATCTACAGAAATTGACTCATCATCACCTTCGCCATCACCTGTACGGTTATCACCATTATGATTTACAGAACCACATGGAGAATTTTTTTGGTTGAAGAAAATAAAACCGCCATCTCCTAATACTTTGCCATTTTCGCCTGTTAAAAATGCAACTGCATCTAAATCAAAAGCTTTACCATCTGTCGCGCGTGGATTCCAACCTAAACCTAAATCGACTTTATTCATTGTCGGTGCAGTTTTAGACAGGTTGATATTGCCGCCTTTTGATAAATTAATTGCCATGTTTACTTTCCTTCTTCCATTGTTGATTCAATTGATTCTTGCTTTTTACTATATGAAATAGATGAAATAACAGCCCAAACGATGAAAGCAACACCGATTAAACCTGTAACAACCTCAGGAACATGAATGCCTGTACCACTTGCAATCATAATCAGTGCTAAAGCACCAATTGCATAGTGAGCACCATGTTCTAAAAACACATAAGCTTCCAATGTGCCTTTTTCGACCAAATATACTGTCATTGAACGCACGAAAATAGCACCAATGGCTAAACCTAGCATAATCACAACAACATCACTGGTGATTGCAAAAGCACCGATCACCCCGTCAAAACTAAAAGATGCATCGAGGACTTCTAAATATAAGAAACCACCAATACCACCTTTTACAATCGTACCTGTAACGGGTGCACCATTAGATTGTGGCTCATCGTCTTCATCATCATGCGAACTACCCTCAAGTAAATGTCCGAGTACTTGTACCCCAACATATACCACGATGCCCCAAATACCTGCCATAACAACAACAAGGCGTGACGTTTCTGCAACAAAACTCGCCATAACAAGAAGGATACAAAGTGAAATGAACACTGAAATCGCTTGGATATTGCCTAAATCGGCAAGTTTTGCTTCCAACCAATGAAACCAATGCTCATCTTTCTCATCATCAAATAAGAAGTTTAAGAACACCAATAATAAGAACATACCACCAAATGCTGCAATTTCAGCATGATGCGCCATCAGTTTTTCAGAATATGTCTTTGGATCATTTAAAGCGAGTTTAGCCACTTCAACCATACTCATATCGGCAGTCACACCAACAATCAGTAATGGGAAGACTAAACGCATACCAAAAACAGCGATCACAATACCGACGGTTAAAAACAATGTACGCCAAAAATGATTCCAATGTCGTAGTACAGAAGCATTGACAACAGCATTATCAAACGACAATGAAACTTCCATTACCGCTAGAATGGCTGTAATTGCGAGTACTTTGAACATACTCGCAATACCCGCCTCAGGGCCATGGGTAAAACCCCAATAGGCTGAAATCGCTAAACAGATAACAGAAAAAATGATTGAAAATCGGAAATGTTTCATTCAATAAACTCTCAGATTAAATGCTGATTCCAAATTGGCGACACATTGCCCCTAAACCACCTGCATAACCTTGACCCACAGCACGGAACTTCCATTCACCGTTATGACGATACAATTCACCAAAGATCATTGCTGTTTCAGTCGAGTAATCTTCATTTAAATCAAAACGTACAATTTCAGTATTACTTTGATCATTCACAATACGAATAAACGCATTTTGAACTTGACCAAAATTTTGACCACGGCTTTCACCTTCATGAATGGTCACTGTAATCGCAATTTTTTGTATTTCTGCGGGCACTTTGCTTAAGTCAATTTTAACGGACTCATCATCACCATCACCTGCGCCTGTACGGTTATCGCCTGTGTGTTCAACTGAGCCTTCTGGTGAACGTGTTTGGTTATAAAAAATAAAATCTGTTTCAGCACGAACTTTACCGCTTTCATTAAGTAAAAATGCTGAAGCATCTAAGTCAAAATCTACGCCATCTGTTGAACGTGCATCCCAACCTAAACCGACCAAAACATGTGTTAAATTTGGATCTGTTTTACTGAGTGATAAATTTCCACCCTTATTTAAAGAAATTGCCATTTTGTTGTCCTTCTAGAGTTTTACGTTTTTCAAATTTTACGAATGAATAGAATCAAGCTTGATCTATTAAAATTAGTCTTTGGAACCTTGAGTCCAATTAAAACCAAATCGATAATACTCATCTAAATACTTTTGGTCTCTAAAATAGCGCACTTCACGATTTGCTTGAATTGCACCATTAATATTGCGTAATTCTACAATAGCGCATGTTTTGAGTTGGTTACCATCTGTTAAACGGACTTCAATTTCAGATTGATTCGGTATTTTAATGGTGACAACACCATCTGTGGCAGCCCAATTTGCAGCCCCCTCATATATATAGGTATAGATGAGGATTCTTTCAATCTGTTCCCACTGATTTCCATTAATATGTAAGTTTTCACCATTTATGGATGATCCTGTACGATCATCAGCATCTAACTTGATAAATGGTCTAGCATCAAAATGTCCAAAACGATTACCTAATGATTGGACAAGATTAATCTCACCATTTTTAAATTGAATCATTGCACCCAAATCTAAATCAATAGAATCTGACCTTGTCAGTTTTTGAAAAAATGATGTTGATTTTGGAGAACTTTTATTCCAATTCAAATTGACAGAAATTTTACCAAAGCCCGAACCCTGTTTTGTTAGATTAATACTTGAATTATTTTTATCGAGTTTAATTTTAGATAAATTGATATTCGATGACGGTGTAGGTGTAGGTGTAGGTGTAGGTGTAGGTGTAGGTGTAGGTTGCTGAACATCTTGAGCAATCACAACACCAAAATTTTCAGATAAAGGTTTTAAGCCACCATTAAACCCCTGATCGACAAAGCGGAATTTCCAATGTCCTTTGTGTAAATATATTTCAGCCAAAATAAGGGCTTTTTCAGTTTTATTTTGCGTGTTTACTTGTGCAAATGCGATTTTTTGATTTGCGCCATACAGTTCAAGCTCAATTGGTTGCACTTGGCTCAACTGATATGGTTCATTTAAAGTCACACACAGTGCAATTTTCTGAATTTGTGCATCTATGCGTGCAGTATTAATTTTTATCTTAGTCAAATAAGGCGTTTTTGACGTTGACTCCATCAGTACAATACTTTGATTATGCGTTTGAGTCTGCCCATAAAAAATCATATCGTGATCGCCACGAACCTTTTGAGTATTTGCATCTAATAAATAAGCTGTAACATCTAATTCGAGTGCTGAAGAAAAACTCGTTTTAATCCAAATCTCAACTTCTTGCTCAGAAAGTTGAATATTACCGCCTGCAATTAACTGCATATCGCCCCCAAGAAAAAAATAATTATCACATCGTGATAAAATTTATATTTAAATAAAAAAATCTGTAAATTTAAAATAAATACGTTCGTGCTTCTTTAGTCATAAATCATTATAAGTAAAAAAATATTTAATCATGTTTTACCATAAAATAGCGTAATCTCAAGCACATAATGTGAGGATTTTGTTAATTTTCTATTTTTTAAACTACCTATAATTTTAAAATAATTCGTTCATATATAATTTTAATTTAAATGTTTTTAGAATTTTTACACTATAATATCGCACTGATTTTTTTATTTTTAACATTTATTCTGAGATTGAAAAAAACGTGCTACAGCAATATAAAATATGGATCGCAGAGTGCTACTCTTGTCAAATTGATATCATTGAATTACTCAACAATTCAAATTTATCCGACCAATTGATTGTTTATACGTCACACAGTCGTAATCGACCTGAACTCGTCAATTTAGAGCATTATTTTGAACAACCGAAAATTTCAGAAAGTGCGCCGTGGCTTTTGCAAAAATGTATTGAACACAACATTAACATTCTCTTTGCGGGTAAACATAGCCAGTATCTTGAATCCTTGCGTCCCGAGTTTGAAGCACATCAAATTACGCTGATTACAGGTGCCGTCAATCATGACTTCCACGATCTCATCAACAATAAATATCAGTTTACCCTCAAGTGTGAAGCTCAAAACTTACCTGCGATTCCTGCACGTTTAGCAAACTCGACTGAATCTTTGCAAATCGCTATTGACGAACTGCAACAGCAACATACTGAATTGTGTGTAAAACCTGTGTATGGCGTATATGGCGCAGGATTTTTACGCTTACAAAATCATGTGAATTATTTTAAGACTTTTGAGTCAGCATTTAAATGTAATACACAACAATTTATTGAAGCTTATAGTCAGCAAGAAAAACCCATTAAATATTTAGTGATGCCTTATTTAGCAGGTCGTGAATGTTCTGTTGATATTGCATGTAGCAATGGAAAAATTATTGCACAAGTCACACGTATTAAGCACGATTACTTTCAGGAGTGCTATTTAGAACATCCATGTCATCAAACGTGTATAGAACTCGTTGCGCTTTTCCAATGTGATGGACTGATTAATATTCAATTTAAACAAGATCAGGATTTAAATTGGCACATTTTAGAAATTAACCCTCGTCCTGCAGGTGGATTTGCCTATAGCAAACATACAGGCGTGAATTTAGTCGCAGAACTTTTTGCTGAAAAATTGAATTTGCAATTACAACGTAATGAACCACAATCTCCCGTAAAAGCTTTTCCGCTAAGCTATAGCGTTAAAATGGATCTCTGATTTAGATGAAAGAAATAGAATTAAGCCGTGGAAGTATCAATGTTCAAGTCCATCATCACCATGCAGAATGGAATTTAGATCGACTCCTCGATTTTGCTGAAAGAATTAATCCTAAAAGAGCTTTTTTATTTGTTTCCAAAGTTTTAGGAAAACATATCCCTGTTCCTCCATCACTAATGAAACGTAGCTACGAAGATTTAGCGGATTTAATTCCTAAAGATCTACAAGGTCCAATCTGTGTCGTGGGTATGGCTGAAACGGCTGTCGGCTTAGGCGCAGGTGTTTATCGTGAACTGAAAAAAGACTATGGGCAAAATGCCATCTTTTTAACCACAACTCGACATCCAGTTTCGACCTTACCGACCTTGGGTTTATTCTTAGAAGAACATAGTCATGCTCAAGATCAATTTATCTTAAGTAGCCATGATACTGAAAAACATCAAAAAGTCATTGATGCAAAAACATTAATTCTTATAGATGATGAAATTTCCACAGGAAAAACATTTAAAAACCTGATTGAGAGTTTACAGAAATCTGGCTTAAATCAAATTGAACGCATTATTTTGGTAACTTTGGTCAATTGGGCAACCGATCGCCTCAAAACTGATGATTTAGATATTCCAGTCGATGTGATTTCATTACTGCATGGAAACTGGAAATGGAAAGCCAATAATCGTCAAGTCAACCTTGAAACAGTCAATGTCAGTTCAACGCAACAACAAGCTGGTAAGATTATTGCACCAAGTGATTGGGGACGTGAACCGTGTTATTTAGAATGTTCCGCATGGGAAAATGTCAAAATTAACCGAGCAGGCGAGAAAATTTTAGTTTTAGGCTCAGGTGAGTTTAGTTGGATTCCTTTTTTAATCGCTGAAAAACTCGAACAACAAGGTGCTGAAACTTATTTCAGTTCAACCACGCGTTCACCGATTATGCAAGGTCATGCAATTCAAAGCATTTGCCATTTTCATGATAATTATGGGCTAAATATTTCCAATTTTGCCTATAACGTCAAACATCAAGATTTTGATCGTGTTCTTTTAGTGATTGAAACTGCAAAAGATAGTGTCGATCCTAGCCTATTTGAACAAATTAAAAATTTAGAAGTGATTAGCTATGAATCATAAGCCTCTTGTTTTTGTGGATTTAGATGACACACTGTTTCAAACACATCGTAAGCAACAACCGACTGAACAGCATAAAATTGCCACCACAGATAAACATGGTGAACCGCTGTCTTATATGAATCAAAAACAACATTTTTTTGTCAATTGGTTGCTTGAATCTGCGGATGTTGTTCCTGTGACAGCACGTTCTGTAGAAGGCTTTAAGCGTGTGCAGTTGCCCTTTCAATATGGTGCGGTTTGTTCACATGGCGGTACTATTTTAGACCATAACTTAAATGTTGATTTGGAATGGGTTGAAATTCAACAACAATCTGAACTCAAATTACATGATGCCTTGGTCGATTTAGCCGATGCCTTACATGAATATGCCAAAGATTTAGGTGAAGTTCGCACTTGGACATTGGTGGAGAATAATTTAGCCATTTATGCGGTTGCTAAACAAAAACAAGCTGGTGAATTATTTTTAGATCAACTGCTTGAAAAACTGCCTCAAAATATTCTTGATCAATGTTATGTGCATATTAATGGGAATAATCTCGCAATTATCCCTCATCATGTCAGCAAGAAAAGTGCTGTTGAATTTTATATCAATAAACACGATCCACAACGTGAACGCCCTATTTTAGGCTTAGGCGATAGCCTTTCTGATGCAGGATTTTTGACGAGCTGTGATTGGTACGGTATGCCGAAAAAAAGTCAACTTGATACATTTTTAAATACCAAACTCTCTCAAGATTTTGACACAAAAGGATATTTAGGTCATGTCTAATCTCTCTCATTTGGTTGAAAAAAGTCAAGTTGACGACATTGAGCGTGTGAAATCACCACTCAATGAAAAACTCACTAAATTAGGTTTTCACGGTTCATATCGCCCTGAAGATGTAACTTTTCTCATGCAAATTGATGATATTGCACCGACTGATGTCAAAGAAAAAGAGTATTTGATTCAATCGGGGAAAATGCATTATTCACAAATGATTAGTGTAGAAAATCCACCTTCTACAGCACAAATGCAACATTTCCAATATGCGTTTGAACAAGGCTCACAACGCCTCGCAGAAGAAGTACAAAAAATTGCCAATCAATTACTACAACGCTTTGAAAATCAACCTTTGGTATTGATTAGTTTAGTGCGTGCAGGCGTACCACTGGGCGTTTTACTCAAGCATTGCATTGAAAAAAAGCAAGTTTGCTATCATTACGGCATCAGTATTATTCGAGATCGAGGCATTGATTTTGGTGCATTACAAGCGATCATTTCGCAACATGGCGCTGAAAATATTGTCTTTGTCGATGGTTGGACAGGCAAAGGAGCGATTTGCAAAGAATTAACGCAAAATGTACAGCATATCCCTGAATTATTTGATGAAAATTGGCAAATTCCTCGTTTAGTCACTCTATCCGACTTAGGTGGTTATTCATGGCTAAGCGCAAGCAGTGATGATTGGCTGATTCCTTTTGGCATGCTCGGTTCGGTAATTTCAGGTTTAACCTCTCGAACTATTTTAAAGCAGCCTATTGCACTCGAAGAAGCTCAAAATGATTGTTATAATCCGCAAAAATGGCACAGTTGCCTAATCTATGACCACTTGAAGCCGTATGATTTATCAGTAGACTTTATTGAAAGAATACTGCAAAAAATCGATTTAAATCCACAAGTTGATACTGTAGTTTGGAACAATTCAATTCGCTTAAAGCAACAACAATTTTGTGCTGAAACCATTGAATGGATTAAAACAGAATATTCCATTTCCAATATTAATTACATCAAACCCAGTATTGCTGAAGCAACACGAGCAGTGCTGAGACGAGTGCCTGAAAAAATTCTCATTAAAGATGCAAACAATCCTCACGTTCAATTGTTATTACACTTTGCACGTGAACAAAATATTCCTGTAGATATTTTAGGTTCAAAATTAGGTCCTTATCATGCAGTCACACTGATAAAAAGAGTTGAGAAAAATCAATGAAAGCACTGCAACATGCGATTGAACTTGGCGCAACCATGTATATCCCTGCGACTCATGAGCAACTTTGGGAGGTCACACAAGGTGAAAAATTCTCATTCATTCAGTCTTTAGCAGTTTGTTTAGAAGATGCTGTCTTGGAAAAAGATGTACAGACCGCAATGGTCAATTTAAAACATTTACTGCAAAGAAGACTTGATGAACCAAATTTAAAAGCCCCTGCCATTTTTATTCGACCAAGAAATGTTGAAATGGCGAAACATATTGTCGATTGGAATCTAAACCAAACCTATAACGGCATGATTTTACCTAAGTTTAATATGGCAAGTTTACAAAACTGGATGGATATTTTACCTGCCAATTTACAATATATGCCGACACTTGAAACCAAAGAAATATTTGATGTCTCACATAATATTGAGCTCTATCAGGCACTCAAATATGATTTTCATAAAACTTTATGTTTAAGAATTGGTGGCAATGATCTGCTGTCATGCCTGAATTTACGCCGTCCAAAAAATACCACGATTTATCAGACTCCTGTAGGACTATTGATTTCACAACTTGCAGGATTATTCATTCCGAATGGATTTCAATTGAGTTCTCCTGTCTGTGAGCATTTTGAGAATATCCATTTACTCAAACAAGAAATTGAACAAGATATGAATAACGGGATTTACACCAAAACCGCTATTCATCCGAAGCAAATTGAACATATTCATCAATCTTTTCAGGTACAAGCTGAAGAATTTCAAGAAGCTCAATTGATTTTGGCACATGATGCAAAAAGTGTATTTAAAAGTCATGGCTCGATGATTGAACCTGCAACACATAAAAATTGGGCTGAAATGATTTTATTACGTTATAAAACCTTTGGCTTGGTAAAACCGCAGCATATGGCGAAATCAGTGTAAATGTAAATGGATTTATCCTTTTAGCGAAATTGTTAATTAAACAAATTAAGTTTTAGATATGAGTGTTCTCTTACCTTTCAGGAGGCTGAGTCGCACTGCTACGCAAGAGAGAGGTTTTTTATTTAAAGCTCTCTCTATCCTCTGACCAAGCTAACTCCTCATTCTTAAGCAATATATAGCACAAGAAAAGGAGTTTTTATGCTTCAACCATTTGCACCACAGCAAGACGTCCACCATCTTCTTTGGAAAATAAAATCTGTACGCCCTCTTTTAGTTCTATTTTCCCACCAATTGGAATTGCGGTTTTATTCGCCACATCAGTTAAATCAGGCAAGTCTTCATTCACCAACCACCACACATCATTATGTAAAACAAAATAACCCTTACGTTTAATTTGATCAGTAGTCAAACGTTCATTCGGTGCAATTAAATTATTGGCATGCCATGCGTAAATGGATTGTCCTGTCCACACCATTAAACGATGGTTATCGGATCTAAAATTGCCTTGTTGCCGTGCAGAATACAAATTCAAAATTGGTAATTTACCTTTAAATGGAGTATGACAAAATGGACATTCAGGTTGAGTCGAATTATCAAAAACATACCATTTCTGACCACAACGATGATTACGACACGGTTGGATAAGATCTACCGTTTTCACCAAAGCAGTTTCCCATTCATTGGCTGAAGGACGCTTTGCAGGATCATGTAAACCATCAATAAAACTTTTCTTAAACAATTCAGATAAATACGGTCCTGTCACGGTATAAGGTACTTTTGCAGGATCTGCCCACGGCTGTTGACTCACTTTCAGTTGTGATGTTTTCACCTGATTAGAATGATCTGCTGGATGTTCAATAAAGAGTGCTTTTTCACCCATGCCTAAAGTTTCATCTTTTTGTGGATCACTCATATCATGAATTTTTCCGCCACGCAGCGGATGGCGATACAGCAAATACATATAAATCAGAACAGCTAAGGCATGTTTATCTGTGGCGATACTCGGTAGAAAACGGTCAGGATTGTCTTTCGATAAATGACTCGTTCGCACCACCTCAGGGGCAATAAAATCAGGTGTTCCCACCACATCAGGCGGGTATTTACCTGGAACAACCAAGCCATCGACATCAATCACGCAGGCATTGCCTGTAACAGGATCGACCAAGACATTTTTATAAGATAGATCTGAATGCGCTAAACCTGCCGCGTGCATACGACGTACTGCACGTGCAATTAAAATACCTATTTTTAAATAATTTAACCAATTGCCTTTTTCACGTTCATCTAAAAATTTATTTTGATTATTTGCACTTGCAAACCATTTTCCTTCTTTTTCTTTGCCTTTAATTTGTAAAAAATCATTATTTTTAGAGCCAAACTCAAAGAAGAATTGATTTTTATAAGTTGGTGCAGTTATGCCTAATAAATTGTTATATTCAACTAAACCGTCGGGCCAACAGAAAATGTTTTTCCAATATTCTCCACCGACACCATTAAAAATCCCTTGCCATTTATTACCAACAATTTCTTTTAAACGATCTTTTTGCTGTTCAAGTGTTGCCTTTGAATCATAAAACTTATTCTTTTCTTTGCTAAAAAAACACACGACATAACTATGATCAGGTGAAAAATACACATCTTTCATCGCTCCTGAACCTATAATTTCGTCGACAAACTCAATATCCCGACCATCAATAGTTTTGCATTTAATAATTTTTGCTGACATATTTTTTACCTAAGCATCTATTTTTTATACAATATATATAACGGTGACGTATTTTAACTTGAGTGCTTATTCCATAAGACAGCCATGGTTCTGTCATCATGATGCCCTGGTGTAAAAAAGTGCATCCATTCCAATAAAGCCGCATCAGCAGATTCAATTTGCATGAGTGGATCAAGCTCAGCATACAATTTTTGCCATTTCACAAAGTTCAGCAAGCCTGAATCTGTTTCAAAAATCGGGTCTGAAATACCATCAGTCATGAGCAAAATGGCATCGACATCAGTAAAGCAACCAATCTTTAATCTATTGGTAAAATCATGCGCAATGCTACGGTCAAGGAAGCGGGTTTGCCCTGCATATTCGCCACCATCGGGATCATTCATTAAACGTAAATTGCTTTCACTATATAACGCAATTGCACCATCTCCCACAGAGAATGTACTAACAAAAGTTTTATCAGCCAACTTACAGACGACTGCGACTAATAATGTCGTTGAAAAATCTTTGGTATTTGCGCCTAAATCTGTCGCTTGTAGCTCAATTTGATTGAGAATGGATTTATAGATTTCATAGTAAACATGATGAAATTGTTGATTTAATTTCGTTGCTACACCAACGGTAACGTCATCTTGACTACCCACCTGCCATTTGGCTAAATCATTGTTTAGATCATCTATCGTATAGGGGTTCAGATAACGCTTAAATTCATTCTGTACAATATCTACTGCAATTCGGGAACCTTCTCTAGAATATTTCGCACTACCTGCACCATCCGCTACAGTAATGATCGACCAAGAGCTATCTTCAATCAAATGAATCGCAAAATCATCATCACGAAATGAGCCCGCATGTTCATGTGAACGTCCACGGCGACTTGCAGCGACTATTTTATAGTTCGGGGTTTCAATAACGGCTTGATCTAAATGAACCTTAACAAACTCCTGCCCTGACTCAGGTTCAATCACTTTCCATAAACTACGTGGGTCGGCAATCACATTGAGTCGACACTGTGCAGATCGGGTTTCACCCTCAGCAATAAATTGAAAACTAAACTCAATGAGATTTGCTTCTACTGGCTGACCATGAATGCTTTTTGTATCTTCATCAAAATAAAACTGTGTATTGGGGAATTTAAAACTATCTGCTTTGTAGCTGATTTCGCTTGTATCATGTGGCGAAATCACCGTAATTTTCGATTGATAGGCTTGCCCAACTCGAGCATTATCGACTTGAAATTTTACATCTTCATATTTACTTCGTCTAAACACGCTTTCAATCTCTAATCTATTTTGTTCTATTTCCGCAGGGACATTTTCTATGGGCTCGACTGCGTCCTCTTCAACAATAATTTCAGGAATCATATTTTCAGACACCTGCTCATTGCTTGCTGTGATTGGTTGTTCAACGTCTACAATTATCGTTTCTTGATGTATTGAATTTAAGTCACTCTGCAATTTTTCTTGTTCTTGCGTATATTCATCAATAAAATCCGTGATCACGGCGACATCTTGTTTTTCAATGATTTTAAAGTCAGTTTTAAAATCATTTTCTACATCAAATTCAGATATTAGGTGAGATTCAGTGCGACTTGGCTCATCAATCAATGAGTCATAATTTGAAGATGCTTTTACTTTTTCAAGTTCATTGATTAATTTTGAAAGTTGTTTCAAATTCTGCGAATCTCGCAATAAAAATTGAATAAAATGCTCATCAAACTCAGATGAATTGTGTTCCAAAATTTTCTTGATTTTGCATACATCACCGTCCATGTTCAGCCTCATGTTTATTTTATTCGAATTTCATATTGCAAAAATGCATTTTAAATTGATATTGATACGAAATAATCTAACCTTGAACGACTAACCCTGTCCACGTGTAAGATCGAAGTCACCACCACCCGATGAAAAACTAATTTGTCGACGACACCATGGACATACCACAGATTCTCGGTAACCGTCATAACACATCAAATTGCCACAACCACAGACTGCAAAAGCCGTTTCAGCAAAACAGTGCGGACACTCAGGAAATCCATCCAACTCCGCTGTGTTAATTTGCTTATTTGGTGCTTGATGATCCGACCACGTAAAATATTCTTCTGAAATAACACTACAGGTATTAAGCTTAAAATTATAAATATTGATATTTAAATCGGCAGGACTTTTATACTGTAAGTTCTTGGTATATTTGATGATATAAGGCTTACCCATTTTCTGACAACGTCCAACAAATGTTGCACAATTTTCATCGACCTTATTTTTACTGATGGATAAAGCATCTTTTGCTAAACGCATATAACGTTCATCTAAAGGTAGTAAATCATTCTTCTGCTGATTACTTCCCACGCTAATACTTTGCGACACAACGGAAGCAGTAATCCATTTACATAGCCCTTTGACATATTCAGGAGTAATTTGATCAATCGAAATGGTATTTTCAGTGATTTTCTTCAATATAGAAAAATCAACATCTGCACCAAGTCCTATGGCAACCACTGTAGCTTTATTGGCATATTGCATATTCCAACGCTGAATTGCTTGCTCATATTCATCTGTCGGACGACCATCAGTAAAAATGTAAACCATGGGTTTCCAATCACCTTTAACCTCTGTCGTGGTTTTTAGTACATAACGATCAATTTCTTGCCCCAAATGATCAAGAGCTTTACCCAAATGCGTTCCACCACCTAAAGGCAAGCTAAAATGATTAAATGCAAAGAGTTCAGTTAAAGGAACTAAGGTACGTACAATGCCTGCATAAGCAATAATAGAAATATAAACTGTTTCAAGAGCATACGGATCTTTTCTTAAACCACTTAAAATCAGCTCAACACCTTCTTGCACAGAATCTATCGGCTCTCCCACCATAGACTCAGAGCAATCAAGTACAAAAAATACGGGCAATCTACGCATACTTCCACCTGTTTATTTTTACAGAACAACGTAAGTTTTTCTATTTACAAAGTATTGGTTTTCTCACATACAGTACAGTGTAAGTAAAAGAACATATCCAACTTATAAAACCAATTGAATTTCAGCAGGTGGCGGTGGCAATGAAATTGAATCCGTCACGCCTGCACTACTACTGCCTGCAACAACACTTGCAGAAACCCATTTAAAGAAACTTGCAAAGCTGTTTGAGTCCATACTGTCTAAAACAACGACTTGACTGGTCAGTTGTAATAACGATTCTGTTTTAGCTTTCGGGCCTGCTGCACAGGCAACAATCGTGGCAAAATTTAACTGTTTAATGGTTGAAAGCATTTGTTGATACGCATAGACATCTGAAGGCGAGCCATCAGTCATTAGAAATAATAATGGACGCCAATCACCTTTCACATCATCCGTACTTTTTTGAACGTGCTGCCCAACTTCCTGTGCCAATAATTCAAGCGCCGCCCCCATAAATGTTGCCCCTGCACTCGGCACATCTAAATCAGGAATTTGCACTTGATCAAGTGGCGTTAAAGGTAAATAAACTTTCGCTTCCAAATCAAAGGTAATCACACTCAAATGCACACTTTCAAGTGCATAGGGGTCTTGTCGTAATGCACTGAGCATCGACTGTAAACCCACATTCACAGAGTGAATTGGTTCTCCACGCATTGAACCCGAAGTGTCCAACAATATATAAACAGGTAAACGACGCATAAAGCTCTCTTTACATTAATATTAATTAAATCATTTTTTAACTATATTTTTTTAGCCATTCCACAAAATTATCCGATGCGGATGAATCCCCGACAGCATTAAATTTCCAGCCATTATTTTGTCTAACCAATTCAGCAAATAATAATGAACGTTGTTGATCATACTGTCCAATACCAGACAAATCAAAACGAACCATCTCTTTACCTGAACCATCTACAGCACGAATAAATGCATTTTTAACTTGACCAAAATGTTGATTATTTTTTGTAGCATTATAAATTTGCACAATAAAAACGATCTTATGATATTCAGGTGCAAGGGTATTTAATTTAACAATGATCTGCTCATCATCGCCATCACCCGCACCTGTGCGATTATCGCCTGTTAACCAAATTTGACCGGAACGATGTCTTTGATTATTAAAATAAATCACATCACTATTTGTCAAAGTCGCTTGTCCTTGAGCATTCCAACCCAAATCTTTCACTTTACTATTACTGTCACACAAAAATGCCACGACATCCAAATCATGCTCTTCAGCTCCACCACCAAACAGCCCACCTAGAAAGCCTTTTTTCTGCTCAATAATATCCCAACCTAAACCAATGGTAACGAGAGATAAATTATGCTCAGATTTTTCCAGTGTCAGTCCTTGACCTTTTGCTAAGGTTATTGCCATTTTATTTTCCTTTTTATATATTTTTTTCCATGATATATCAGTTATAGAACAACGTTAACTTCAGGTGGTGGCGGTGGTAAATCATTTAGACCTGATACTTCTTTTTGTCCTGCATCGACTTTTTGGCTACCTGTAGAAATACTTGCAGATACCCATTTAAAGAAGGCTTTAATGGTATTTGAATCCGCTGTCGCTAATTCAACAACGACTTCAGTAATTTGCTTTAAAATACTCGTATCTGCGTTATGACCTGCTGCACAAGCAATCACCATACCTGTTTTTGCCTGTTTTAAACGTGCTAGACCTTTTTTCCAATCATCCGTTGGTGCACCATCCGTCATAATAAAAATCAAAGGTTTCCAATCACCACGTATATCGTGTGTGGTTTTTTGCACTTCCTGATCTATTTTATCTGCCAACAATGCAAGCGCATCACCCAATTGTGTTGTACCCGTTGCATGTAACTGAGGTGGCTGAAACATAGCAATTTCAGTCAATGGCGTAAGCTGTTTTGCTTGAGTATCAAAAGTAATGATGGATAAAAATGCCGTTTCAAGCGCATAAGGGTCTTGTCTGAGCGATGAAACTAAGATTTCAACACCATTTTTGACAGCCTCAATTGGCTCGCCGTGCATTGAACCTGAAGTATCTAATAATAAATATACGGGTAATCTTCTCATTTATTGATCTCTACTTGATGTTTTAGTTCATTTTTAATCTTTATGAATTCTTTTATATAAAATAATAGGCTAAAAACAAAGCATTTTTTAATAAATATCGAGTAGCTACCCATTTATATAAACATTAAAAGATACATTCAATAAATTAGTATAATTTCAATATCAATCTGTCCAATTTACCTTTTTCTCCACATAAACCTGCTGAGAAGGTTCATATTGAAAGATACTTTTATACGGCTTTTTCGGCTGATTCTCATCAATATAAGTAACCTCAATCGGAAAATACACAGACTGATTCTGAATGACCTTTAATGTAGAAGTCACAGTGGACGCCATTTCAGGGCGATCTGCATAAAAACTTGCGGTACTCCCTCCTGCATGTCCAATTTGAACCGCTTGAGGCTGAGCATTATCAGGAAGTAAAATACCATACCATAATGACTCTTCTTGACCACCTGCTCCAGTAAATGTCGCATATACATAACTGCCCATCATGTTTGCGCCAAATTTTTGCACATTTTCTTTGAACTGTTTTTGAAAATCTAACATAAGATGTCCATTTGAAGATGGAATATCTTCTTGATTTTTCGCCAATCCAGTCAGTACAAATTGATTCCCCTGCTTTTTATAGACCAGTATATCCACCTGACTTGAACATGCTCTGCAACTACTGATATATCCATCATAATATTTAGCGGTCTCCATAATGACTAAATAGCGAAATTCACCTTGAACATTCGTATATGTAATGACTGGATGCATAAACGCCAAAACATTCGACTCAAGCAATGTGTTGGGAAATTGATGAAAATATTGTTCAGATGAATCTGTGGCAGGTGCTAATACCACTGGTTGTTTATTCCGTTGATAAGCCGTTTCCAATACAGTGTCTAAATCGAGCACATTGTGTTTTTTAGAAAATATTTCGACTGATTTTACAACTGAATTATTGGTATTTAATATTGGAACATGGGCGCAAGCTGTCATAACACCAGATATAAAAGCCAGTACACTTATTTTAAAACCTATATTTTGCATATTTTATCTACTTATTACGTGATTTATTTTCAATATTTAAGCCTCTACAAAATATAGCATGTTGCTCTGCATTATTTATAAAAAAACAGACAATTGAAAATCAATCGCCTGTTTTATGCTAAGTGAGTAGTGAATAAAAATGAATCTAATCACTCATGGTTCACATTTTATTTAAAAAAATACTTTAAAAATTATACTGAGCCAACATACTTACACGGTTGTCTTCACCCTTTTTTGTACCATCTTCTAAGGCTGTAAATACTTCACGCTCACCATACACATATTCCAAACCAAAACTAATTGACTTCACTGGACTGTAGAACACATTTACCCACGCTTGCCATAATTCTTTATTGGCTTGTGGTGAAGCTACGATATATGTCTGATCTTCTTTAAACTTCATATAGCCATAACCCAGTGTTGCACGAGTTTTGTCATTAATTTTTTGTGCTACACCGACAGTAATTGAGTCAAATTCACTGAGTGCAACAATTTCACTACCTTGTTTTACCACACCACTGTTTGCCCATGACACAAAACTGCTGTCACCTTTGACATGGTAATAATCTGCTTTCAGACTGGTTTGTGGTGTGAAATCATATTTTGCCCCTAAACCTACACCCCATGACCATTCTTCATTACTTTCAATACGTTTTTCATGTGCCATAGTGCGTAGACTCATATTTAAGTCATCACCAATTTTTTGATTCCAACGTGCAGTCAATGCAGGTAAACGTGCTTGAACCGTACTATCTTTCGGATCTTCTGCTGCAACAACCAATTGTGAGCCGGGTTGAATCGTATAACTATAACGAACTTGAGGTGTGCGTTTGACTGAACCGCCGACATAGCCCAGTGCATCGATGGTTTCAGGCATATAATCTGGTACTGCAAAGTTTGACCATGTTTGACCAATCAACCATTGGTTATAGTTCAAATAAGCATGGCGAATACGTAAATTGTCTAAACCTGCTCCGCCCAAAAAATCCATTTCAAGTTTGCCCGAAACTGTCTGATCTAACACTGGACTCTTAAAATCTAAACCAATACGTGTTGCTGAAAGTGTCGATTTAAATTCATCAGAACGTTCTTTATCTCCTTTTAACGGTACAGTATTGATCTGATTATATAAGCGCGAAGCACTGCCACCTTCTGCTTGATAAGAAGCATCTAAACGAATATTTCCGTAAACTTTAACCTCTGCTTTAGCAAGGCTCAATATACCATTTGGCGGTTCCACAGCCTTTGTCGGACTATTTACAACAGCTACAGATGCAACAGGGCTTGTAACCTGTGTTGTTATGGTCGTATTACTTTGGCTATAAGATTGTAGTAATTGACGTAATTCTTGCACTTCTTGGCGCAATTGTTGAATATCTTGTTTATTTTCTGCAGTGACAGCATCTGTCTGCTGTGCAAAGCTTTGTGTTACAAAAGTCATTGAAATTAAAGTGACTGCTAGGCTTAATGCCTTCATATTTAAGTTTTTCACGGACATACCTATCCTAAGAAAGAAATAATCTTTCCTGATTATTAAGTTAAGGGGATAATTTCTTGATCAGTGAACACTGATCAGGTTTTGGGTTATCAAGATCGTTTGATAACCCAAGTGACAGTTACTTATGAATGTGAACTGATGTTTGCGGTTTTGACTTCAGCAGCGGCTTGTGCTTGATGTGCAATTTTGCCATCTACAGATGCTTTCATATTGACCAAGAATATTGCAAGTGCAGCAATAACGCCTGGAATTGCAATCATAAGGAAATTCATTTGGTGTGGAAGATTCATTGTTAATAATGCACCTGTAAGCACAGGTCCTACAATTGCTCCAATTCGACCAATACCTGACGCCCAACCCATGCCCGTGGAACGAACAGTTGATGGATAGTACTGCGCGACAAAAGTGTACAGTAAAATTTGTGAACCAATTGTTGCAGCACCTGCGACAGCAATTAATGTATATAAAACTATTTGTGGACTATTAAAGCCAAGTAAAATTAAGGCAATAGCACCACTCATAAACATAATTGTGAGTACTTTTTTAATATGAAAACGGTCTGCCAATGCCCCACCACCAATTGCACCAACCATACCGCCAATGTTAAGTGCAAATAAGAAAATCATACTTGCACCAAGTGAATAACCTGCCTGAATCATTAGTTTTGGTAACCAACTACCCAATGCATACACCATTAACAAGCACATAAAGAAAGCAACCCAGAACATGAATGTACTGAAACTACGACCTTGTTGAAATAATGCCTTTAATGGTGCTTCATCACCTTTAGTTACATCGTCCAGTACAAACTGAGTCTGTGCTGTAATCGCTTGCTCAGGTGCAATTTTTTGTACAATATTACTGACCTTTTCAAGTTCTTTTTTATTGGTCAAATACATTAAAGATTCAGGTAAAAACTTCCAAACCAATGGCAATGCCAATAACGGTAAAATCGCAATATAGAACATGATTTGCCAGCCGTGTAATGGTACTAACCAAGCTCCAAGCAAAGCTGAACTCATTCCACCAATCGCATAACCACTAAACATTAGTGCAACTAAAGTACTACGAATACGTTTAGGCGCATATTCAGTCATTAGTGCAACGACATTTGGCATCACTCCACCAATACCCAAACCTGCGAGGAAGCGTAAAATACCAAACTCCGTTGGATTAGAAGCAAATGCACCTAAAAATGTGAAACCACTAAAGATTGCCACACAAATCATAATAGTCTTTTTACGACCAATTTTATCGGATAATGTCCCAAAACACATTGCACCAAACATCATGCCAAAAAGTGCCGTACTCGCAAGTAAACCTGCTTGTACTGCATTGAGTCCCCATTCCTGCATTAAAAGCGGAAGTGCAACCCCATAAATAACTAAATCATAACCATCAAAAATAATAATCAATAAACACCAAAATAAAACACCCCAATGAAATGGCGTAAATTTCGCCTCATCAATGAGTGTATTAATATTTAATTTTCCTACTTCCATCGTCTGCCTCCTGCAAATGAAATAACTTCAAATCCTGTGCGTACTGTGAGGCAGTACAGATAAAATGTCCAAAACCGAATTTATCTATATATATACCTTCTGAGTTGGTTGAAAATCACCCACACAAATATAAATCCCATAAAAAAACCTAAAATAGTTAGTTTTTCTAATCAAATTATATAAAAAAATAATTACAAAATTTACACAGCTAGAAGTCTTGTTGACACAAACTCAATGAGTCATAACGCTACTTTTCATACATGACAAAGAAAAAATCTTTCGTAAGGAGGCACTGTTTATAGGAAAATAAGCAGACTGAATAACCCTGTATGCTAAAGTCTATAATTATTTTTGATTATTTATTCTGAATGATCATTCTTTAAAGAAAATAGGTAGACCAAAGTCTACCCTGTTTTCTATCTTTCAAATGAAGGTGCGATCATATTTAAATGCTTCTAAGTCATAAACCTGATAAATACAATCAATAAGAGAGCGAATATCCTCACTTTCATCTAAATTTCGGAATGTCATGAAAATTGCGCTGATCGCTGTTTCATCTAAAATAGGTATATAGTTTAAATGTGCCAATTGGATCGTTTGGGTGCTCTCGGGAACAATACAAATCCCTTCTCCCGCTGCCACCAACCCCAAAGCAAGCTGAATTTCTCGAACGTGTTTCAGGTTTTCTGGTTCCAAGTTGTACTCTGCAAACAAGTTTTGTACATGCGTAGCAAAACTAGGTGTGACATTATTGGGGTATAAAAAAATTGTTTCATCTGCCAAATCTGCCAAATAAACGCCTTTTTTATGTACCGCAAGAGGATGGCTTGAGTGCACGGCCATCATTAACCGCTCTTCACGCAATAAGAGTCGATTTAACGCAGGATCTGAGATTCGTAAACGCCCAAAACCCACATCTATACGCCCTTCTTTGAGCGCCTTTACTTGTTGCAAAGTCGTCATTTCAACCAATTCGATCTTTAAATGTGGTTGTTGCTGTCTATATAAGAAAACAATTTTAGACAATAAACCATAGAGCAATGATCCGACAAAACCCATCGTTACAGTACGTTCAACCATACCTATACGCTTAGTCATCGATTTCACTTCTTCCGCATTGGTCAGTATTTTGACGGCATGCTGATAAAAAAAGTGTCCTGCCTGTGTGGTTTTGAGAGGGCGACTTCCTCTCTCAAATAAAGCAATCCCTAGCTCTGCTTCTAAATTTTGAATTTGGCGGCTGAGTGGCGGTTGAGCAATAAATAATTTCTCCGCTGCCTTTGTGAAACTTTGTTCTTCTACTACAGCAACAAAGTAGCGTAAATGTCTTAGCTCCATGAACCTTCATACCTTTAAAATATATTAAAATGCAAAAATGGTCTTCGACAGTATTTTAGCATTCCTTTAAGGTATACCACAAGAAAGACACATTGCAAGAATGCTTAGAGTAGATATGTACAAATCCATCGAAACATTGCTTGTCGAGATACCGACCATTCGTCCTCACAAGATGGCTGTAGCGACAATGCAGACACAAACCCTTGTTCTCATCCGAATTGAAACCGAAGACGGTTTTATCGGTTGGGGTGAAGCGACCACAATCGGTGGATTAGGGTATGGCGAAGAAAGTCCTGAAAGCATTAAAACCAATATTGAAACTTATTTTGCGCCTTTACTGAAATCTTTACAGTTGCCCAATATTGCGCAAACCATGCGTGCCTTAAATAAAAATATCAATGGCAATCGTTTTGCTAAATGTGCCATTCAAACTGCGCTACTTGATATTCAAGCACAACGTTTAGATTTACCGCTTTCTGAACTTTTAGGTGGACGTTTACGTGACAGCGTACCTGTACTTTGGGTATTGGCATCTGGCGATACTGAAAAAGACATTGCTGAAGCTCAAAAAATGATTGCGGCAAAACGCCACAATGTTTTCAAACTTAAAATTGGTTCTCGTGCTGTTGAAGCAGACGTTGAACACGTTCTAGCAATAAAAAAAGCCTTGGGCAAAGACATCTCAATTCGTGTTGATGTAAACCGTGCTTGGTCAGAATTAGAGGCAATTAAAGGTATTCAGCTATTACAAGATGGCGGTGTGGATCTGATTGAGCAACCCTGTGCCATTGACAATATTGATGCCATGGAACACCTCACTCGACGTTTTGATATTGCCATTATGGCAGATGAATCTCTTATGGGTCCATCAAGCGCTTATCGCCTTGCTAAAAATAATGCAGCTTCTGTCTTTGCTGTCAAAGTTGCACAGTCAGGTGGTCTCATTGAAGGTCGTGATGTATCAACTGTTGCCCATCTTGCAGGAATTGATCTGTATGGCGGCACCATGCTTGAAGGTCCTGTCGGCACCATTGCATCAGCACATTTATTTTCTACATTCGACAATCTTGCATACGGTACCGAACTGTTTGGTCCGTTGTTATTGACCGATGATATTTTAAAAACACCATTGCAATACCAAGACTTTGAACTTCATCTTCCACAAGGTGCTGGTCTAGGCATTGAAATGGATGAAGACAAAATCGACCGTTTACGCCGTCAGTAATTAGGAGCTACGCATGTTATTTCAAGTACGAATGGAC
This sequence comes from Acinetobacter sp. TY1, assembly GCF_048551395.1. Lineage (NCBI taxonomy): Bacteria > Pseudomonadati > Pseudomonadota > Gammaproteobacteria > Moraxellales > Moraxellaceae > Acinetobacter > Acinetobacter sp. TY1. The sequence goes on along the minus strand of NZ_JBLYZK010000030.1, from coordinate 6,551 downwards.
GTTAATATTCCAAAGGATATGCCCGCTGAAACAGCAGCCGAAATTAAAGCTGTAGAAAAAGCTTATTCTCATGATTTACAACGTCAAGGTAAATGGCGTCACATTTGGCGCATTACAGGTCAGTACTCAAACACCAGTATTTTTGATGTCGAAAGTAACGAAGAACTGCACAACATTTTGCAAGGTCTTCCCCTTTATCCATACATGAATATTGAAGTAATGGCATTAAATCGCCACCCATCTTCAATCCATGAAGATGATCGTTAATTAAAAAATTAAGCGGTTATAAAATTTTATACACGCTTAAATCTGGAATACATCCAGAGGGTTTACAAAATCGCGTAACAAGGAAAGTGGCAGCCAAGCTTCAAATTAATTTAAAGAAGCGAGCCACCATCGTAAGCATACTCAAGGAGTTATAGTATGAATCGTCAAGCAATTGATATCTTAGTTAAAAAAATGAATGTTGATACAGCAACTGGTCCAGTTGATGCACGTACTCAACAAATTGTTGTTCGTTTAGTTGGAGATCTATTCCAAGCAATTGAAGACTTAGACATTTCACAAACGGAACTGTGGAAAGGATTAGAGTATTTCACTGATGCAGGTCAAGCAAATGAACTTGGCTTATTGGCAGCAGGTTTAGGTTTAGAGCATTACTTAGATTTACGTGCTGATGAGGCTGATGCTAAAGCAGGTATCACAGGCGGTACACCACGTACTATCGAAGGTCCTTTATATGTTGCAGGCGCGCCTGAAACTGTAAGCTTCACGCGTATGGATGATGGCTCAGAAGAAGGGAAAATCCCGACTTTAATCATCGACGGTACAGTGAAAGATGCTGAAGGTAACCTTATTGAAGGTGCTAAAGTTGAAATTTGGCATGCAAACAGTTTAGGTAACTATTCGTTCTTTGATAAATCACAGTCTGATTTTAACCTACGTCGCTCAGTAATCACTGCTACTGATGGTCAATATACAGCACTGACCACAATGCCTGTCGGTTATGGCTGCCCTCCACAAGGTACAACTCAATTTGTACTCGACAAATTAGGTCGTCATGGTAACCGTCCATCACACGTTCATTACTTCGTGACTGCGCCTGGTTTCCGTAAATTGACTACGCAATTCAACATTGAAGGTGACCAATACCTTTGGGATGACTTCGCATTCGCAACACGTGATGGCTTAGTCGCAACTGCTGTTGATGTGACTGATGAAGCTGAAATCGCACGCCGTGGTTTAACGGGTGCATTCAAACACATTCAATTTAATGTTGAATTGGTTGCAGATCAACAAGGTGCGCCTTCAACTGAAGTTGATCGTCGTCGCGCTAGCGCTTAATTACTCAGAAGTTCAGAGATATCAGTTTGCTTGTTGCGCTGATATTTCTTGGGTTTAGCTAAAATTTGGAGAGGCGATCATGCCACGTATTCCTGTTATTAATACCAGCCATCTTGACCGTATTGATGAATTACTTGTAGACGATTTTGAAACAGGTGAATTTAAACTTCATCGTTCAGTATTTACTGATCAAGCCCTATTCGACCTTGAAATGAAATATATTTTTGAAGGCAACTGGGTTTACTTGGCACATGAAAGTCAAATTCCAAATAATAACGATTACTACACGACACATATTGGTCGCCAACCGATTTTAATTGCACGTAACCGCCAAGGCGAATTAAATGCAATGATCAATGCGTGTTCACACCGTGGTGCACAGCTTTGCCGTAACAAACGTGGTAATAAAGCAACCTATACTTGCCCTTTCCATGGTTGGACTTTTAACAACTCTGGTAAATTATTGAAAGTTAAAGATCCATCTGATGCAGGTTATTCAGACTGCTTTAACAAAGAAGGTTCTCACGATCTTAAAAAAGTAGCTCGTTTTGAAAACTATAAAGGCTTCTTATTTGGTAGCTTAAACGAAGACGTATTACCTTTAACAGAATTCCTAGGTGAAACCACAAAAATCATCGACATGATCGTGGGTCAGTCTGATCAAGGTTTAGAAGTTTTACGTGGTGCATCGACCTATACCTATGAAGGTAACTGGAAATTGACCTCTGAAAACGGCGCAGACGGTTATCACGTTTCAGCAGTTCATTGGAACTATGCTGCAACAACGCAACAACGTAAAGAAAAAGAAGCCGCAGACAACGTTCGTGCGATGAGTGCAGGTTCTTGGGGTAAACAAGGTGGTGGTTCATACGGCTTTGAAAATGGTCACATGCTCCTTTGGACACAATGGGCAAACCCAGAAGACCGTCCTAACTTCCCAAAAGCGGAAGAATATGCAGAGAAATTTAGCCCTGCAATGTCGAAATGGATGATTGAGCGTTCACGTAACCTCTGTCTATATCCAAACGTGTATTTAATGGATCAATTTGGTTCACAAATCCGTGTACTTCGTCCACTTTCTGTCAATAAAACTGAAATAACGATTTACTGTATTGCACCTGTCGGTGAAGAGCCAGAAGCACGTACACGTCGAATTCGCCAATATGAAGATTTCTTTAATGCATCAGGCATGGCAACACCAGATGACTTAGAAGAATTCCGTGCTTGTCAAACAGGCTACGCAGGTATTGAACTTGAGTGGAACGATATGTGCCGTGGTTCTAAGCATTGGGTTCAAGGTCCAGATGCAGTTGCTGACGAAATTGGTTTAAAACCAAAACTTTCATGTATTAAAACTGAAGATGAAGGCTTATATCTTGCACAGCATCAGTACTGGTTAACTGAGGTTAAAAAGGCAATTCAATCTGAAAAAGCTTTGGCTGAACAAGGAGATCACGCATGAGTAATGCAAATCTTGACGCAACATTTGAGTCAGTAAGCCAATTCCTTTTTAAAGAAGCTCGCCTACTTGATGATGAACAATGGGATGAATGGTTACAGTGTTATGCACCAACTGCACCCTTTTGGATGCCAGCTTGGGATGACGATGACACATTAATCACTGATCCACAAAAAGAAATTTCATTAATCTACTATCCTGATCGTCAAGGTTTAGAAGACCGTGTATTCCGTATTAAAACGGAACGATCTTCTGCAACTATGCCCGATACACGTACGTGCCACAATGTAAACAACATTGAGATTTTAGAACGCCATGAAGATAAAGTCGTTGTTCGCTTTAACTGGAACACTTTAAGTTTCCGTTACAAGACATCGTATAGCTACTTTGGCATGTCACGCTACGAAATCGATTTATCGGGCGATCAGGCACAAATTTTAAGCAAATATGTGGTGCTGAAAAACGATTACATCAATCAAGTGATCGATATTTATCACCTCTAAATTAACATTTTCCATCTCTAAGTACTTTTGGTTCAGTTAGCCACACATCCTGAACAAACCTTTAGTCAAATGGAATTTTGACTAGAGGTCTCCCCAAGTTCTAAAGTTTTCAAAGGATATTCAGCCATGTCAAACCACAATATTGCACTTCAGTTCGAAGATGGCGTAACACGTTTTATTTCAGTGACTCAAGGCGAATCACTTTCTGATGCAGCTTACCGTCAAAAAATCAATATTCCACTAGACTGCCGTGATGGTGCATGTGGTACATGCCGTGCCTTTTGTGAATCGGGTACATATGATATGCCTGAAGAACTTTATATTGAAGATGCATTAACTCCTGAAGAAGCCGCACAAGGTTATATTTTGGCATGCCAATGTAAACCAACTTCTGATGCTGTGTTCCAAATTCAAGCCTCATCTGATGTGTGTAAAACAGAAATTCACGCTTACCAAGGCACTTTGGCATGTGTAGAAAACCTATCAGAATCCACTATTACTTTTGATATTCAGCTTGATGAAGGTCAACCTGCTATTAACTTCCTTGCAGGTCAATATGTCAATGTTGGCATTCCAGGGACAACAGAAACACGCTCATATTCATTTAGTTCAAAACCAGGCAATCGCTTAACAGGTTTTGTCGTACGTAACGTACCGAATGGAAAAATGAGTAGTTTTTTAAGCCAAACTGTTCAAGTTGGCGACAAAATGACTTTTACTGGTCCATTTGGTAGCTTCTACTTACGTAATGTTGTACGCCCTGTCGTCATGCTTGCAGGCGGTACAGGTATTGCACCATTCATGTCAATGCTTCAAGTATTAGAAGAAAAAGGTTCTGAACATCCTGTCCGTTTAGTCTTTGGTGTGACCAATGATTTTGACTTGGTGGCAATTGAAGAACTACAAAAATTACAAGAAAAACTCTCTTGGTTCGAATTCCGTACAGTTGTGGCATCACCTGATTCAGCACATGAGCGTAAAGGCTATGTGACAGGTCATATCGACAATGACTGGTTAAATGGCGGCGATGTAGACGTCTACTTATGTGGTCCTGTGCCAATGGTTGATGCTGTACGTGGTTGGTTGGATGCTGAAGGCGTAAAACCTGCTAATTTCTTATTCGAAAAATTCTCAGCAAACTAATTGAGAGCGATTCAAATGTCAGTTCAAGAAAGATTTTTAAATAAAGTTGTAATTGTGACAGGTGCTGCTCAAGGCATTGGTCGTGGAGTTGCCTTACAAGTTGCAAGCGAAGGTGCGCAAGTTGTTTTAGCCGATTTATCTGATTTTGTCGAAGAAACATTGGCAGAAATTGAAGCACAAGATGGCGATGCGATTATTGTCAAAGCCAATCTTGAAACTTATGCAGGCGCTCAGTCTGTGGTTGCCAAAGCCATTGAAACTTATGGTCGTGTTGATGTACTCATCAACAATGTTGGCGGTGCAATTTGGATGAAACCTTTTGAAGAATTTTCAGAAGAAGAAATCATCAAAGAAGTTAATCGCTCATTGTTCCCGACCATGTGGTGTTGTCGTGCAGTTTTACCAGAAATGCTGAAAAGTCAGAAAGGTACGATTGTTAATGTATCTTCCATTGCGACACGTGGGATTAACCGTGTGCCTTACTCTGCCTCTAAAGGTGGTGTAAATGCCTTAACGGCTGCTTTAGCATTTGAACATGCAAAAGACGGTATTCGTGTAAATGCAGTTGCAACGGGTGGTACAGAAGCACCGCCACGTAAAGTGCCACGTAATGCCAATCCATTGACAGATAATGAAAAGCAATGGATGCAAGAAGTGGTTGATCAAACCATTGATCGTAGCTTTATGCACCGTTACGGCACGATTCAAGAACAAGTGAATGCAATTGTTTTCCTTGCTTCCGATGATTCTTCATATATGACAGGTACGGTCGTTCCTGTTGGTGGTGGCGATCAGGGTTAACCCTGATCCACTCAACATTCACAGGATCATTGAATGCATGGAGGCAAAATACAATGGCAACCCTGATTAAAACATTAAAAGAAGATTGGTCACTGTCAGCTACGGTCGCAGGTTTCCTCGCCGTGCTGATTTCTTATGCTGGCCCGATGATTATTTTCTTTCAAGCCGCACAACAAGCAAATGTATCTTCCACCATGATGGCCTCATGGATTTGGGGAAGTTCGATTGGTGCAGCAATTACGGGGATTATTCTCTCCATCAAATATAAAGCACCAATTATTACTGCATGGTCAGCGCCTGGTACGGCATTATTGGTGGCTCTATTTCCTCATATTTCACTCAATGAAGTTGTGGCTGCTTATATTACATCGGCGGTAATTATTTTTTTCATTGGCATTACAGGTTCTTTTGACAAACTTTTAAAATGGATTCCGCATGGTGTTGCTGCCGGCATGATGGCAGGCATCTTGTTCCAATTTGGTGTGGGATTATTCAAAGCCACGGACAGTATGCCTTATGTCGTTTTTGGCATGTTGGCATGTTTTTTATTGGCAAAACGTTTTTCACCACGCTATGCGATTATTTGGGTTTTATTATCAGGAATTGCATTGAGTGTTCTCTTTGGAAAAATCAATCCTGTACCCATGAATTTCTCTTTAGCCATTCCTGAATTGATTATGCCTGAATGGACATGGTCATCGACTTTAAACCTTGCCATTCCACTCACCATTGTCAGTTTAACGGGACAATTTTTACCAGGCATGGCAATTTTAAAACTCAGTGGCTATAACACCCCTGCGAAACCCATTCTCAGCGTTGCAAGTATTGTGTCGTTGGCTGTGGCAATCACAGGCGGTATCACCATTGTATTGGCAGCTATTACCGCCGCACTTTGCACAGGTAAAGATTCACACGAATTAAAAGAAAAACGTTATATCGCAGGTATCGCCAATGGTATTTTTTATATTTTGGGCGGCTTATTTGCCGGCAGTATTGTCATGCTGTTTAGCATTTTACCTAAAGAATTGGTCGCTGCGCTTGCAGGGCTTGCGTTGCTTGGGGCAATTGCCACCAATATTTCAGTTGCCATGAAAGATGAATCACAACGTGATGCTGCATTAATCACCTTTCTTGCCACAGTATCAGGCATGCACTTTTTAGGATTTAGCTCAGTATTTTGGGGCATTTGTATTGGGATGATTTCACATTTGGTCTTAAGCAAACGTGAAGAAAAAATCATCACACCGCCTTCTACTCAAAACTCTGCACAGAGTTAATTGAGAACACGTTTGACGAGGAAA
>NZ_JBLYZK010000029.1:0-37939 GCF_048551395.1 Acinetobacter sp. TY1 | reverse complement strand
GATGGTAGCTACACAGCACAAGTACCACCAGGTACAGATGGCACAGTTAAAGTCGAAGTCCCTGCAGGTTCATACGACGACTTAACAGGTAACCCAGGCTTAATCGGAAAGGGAGAAGGCCCTGTTGATACGGTTGCACCAATTGTAAATCCAACGTCGGTCATCACAAATGAAGATCAGTCAGTGGTATTGAAATGGGCACACTTTGGTATAACAGATGCGAATACGACCAATGCGAACTTAATGGTGACCATTACTCATCTACCAACGGATGGAACGCTTTATTATACAAATGCTTCTGGTAATAAAGTGGCTATTACTAATGGTCAAAAGTTAACTTATGCTGATATTGACAGTGGAAAAGTCACATTTGAGCCTGATGCAAATGAAGCTTCAAATAATGCAGGTGATACTTATGCGGATGTTGGTTTTAGTGTATCTGATGGTAAACATACAACTGATGGTTCAATTGAAATAATCGTTGATGCTGTTGCAGACAAACCTAATCTCGGATTTGGATTGGTTGAGTGGGAACCAGCAACGGTTAACTTAAATATCAAAACTTGGTCTAATCTTAAAGAAGTAACAATTGGTGGTAAGAAACATACTTTGACTGGTGGTGGTTCAGGTGTGTCAGATGTAACTTTAAAAACAGTTTTTGAATATTTAACAAGTAATCAAGCAACGAATCCAGCTATAAGTGAAGGGAAAACGAATAGCTTATCAAATGGAAATGTACCAACTTATAATGGCGTAGCGATTGAGGGTTATGTTTATTTAGAAGCTGGACATACTTATCGATATCAAGGTAAAGCTGATGATAGTGGTTTATTAATCATTGGTAATAATGATCCTGCGTATGTATCTTGGGGTGGTTCATCGACAAGTGTGAATAAAGACTTTACTGTAACAGAATCAGGTTTTTATACATTTGATTTTTATATGCATAACCAATCAGGTGAGGGTAATTATGACTTCCAATTGAAAGATCTTGGTGGTGATAAAATTAGTTATTTCCCTGATTTAAAAACTGCAATTGATATGATGAATAAAGTTTATCAAGGTGAAAATTCATCTGTGGAATGGACTGTTTCGGACTTAATTCAAAAGGATGCAGCAGATAAAGATCAGTATGGCTTCCATCGTCCATATTTCAATTTAAGCGGCGAAGTAGGTAAAGACATTTCACTCGGTCTGTTATCTACTGGTTTAAATGATAAAGATGGTTCAGAAAGTCTTTCACTAGCATTTGAGGGACTCGTTGAGGGAATGCAAATTTATGCAATTGCTCAAGATGGAACACGTACCTTACTCGGTACAGCAGATGCGAATGGTATCTTGAAATTCAGTACGACAGATCTATCCATTAATGGTCAGTCGTTAGTTGCTGTAGCACCGAAAAACTATATTGTTAGTGGTGCTTCAGATACATTAGATGTCAAAGTTACTGCGACAGCAATTGAACAATCAAATGGTTCAGAAGCTTCTACGGAAACGGATTTTGATATTATTTTATATCCACCAACAGGTGTTGCAGCTAAAGCACTTTTAGCGATGCCTATTGAAGATGATAATATTATCTTTGATTTATTGAGTGATACAAATACAGGTGGAAATACACTACGTATAGAGGATAATTTTAGCGTAGGTTCTTATGCTCAAATTGATCTTTCAGCTTTACTTTCAGATGCAGCAACACTGAATAATTTAGGTGAGTATGTTTCTGTAAATTATGATGCCAATACAGATCAAGCTGTTATTTCAATTGACCGTGATGGAGCAGCATCTGCTTATCAGTCACAAGACTTATTGATCTTAACGCATCAAACAACAGATGTAACATTGAATGATTTATTGAAAAATAATCAGATTATTATCTAATTTTGATTTGATATAAATTGATGATAAAAAGCTCCTTAAGGGGCTTTTTATTTTGTGACATCCTTTTTTAGATCGTTTTTTAAGTTTTCAAACAAATGTTGGTTTAAGTATCTTTTCTGACAATAGCAAAAATAGCTAAGCCAATTCAATTTTTAGACTGATCTATTATTTTTAGATAAACACTGGGACAGTGATCACAATTAAAAAAGGATATAAAAATGGCACAAAAAAGTCAGACAGTGAAATATTCATCTCGATATAAAATAATGTTCACGACAGCATTTGCACTGTCAACAATAGCGGTCGTATCGCAAGCAGCACCTGTGCCTAAGTTAGATTTAACACTTTCGGCACATTCACAGGCAAAAATTAAGACCTTGATGAATGATCCAAAAATTTGGCAACAAATTCCGAAAGAAGTCACCCTTTGTGTTTATTCACCCGATGGCGCCAATGGTGAAGCCTTTGAACAGGCGACGAGTTATATCAGTGAGTTACCACGTATTGCACAAGTGGCAAAAGATTTCGGTGTCGATATGAAAATTACTCGACCATCGAAGTTACAAATGCACATCGATTTAAGTTATCCAAAACTGAAAAAAACGGCATCAACAGATATTAAGCTTAAAGTATATACCGATGAACGTGTGCTGACCGAAGATTTCCGTAGTAAGCGCTGTGATGGTGCAGGCATGCCCGTCAGTTCAATCCATTTGTGGGTAGTATTGATGCGATTGGTGCGGTGCAAAACTATAAACAATTGACCGCAGTGATGCAGGTCTTAGCACGTCCAGAATTCGATGCCAAAATGGTCAATAAAGACTATGAGGTGGTAGGGATTGTACCGTTAGGTGCAGCATATATTATGGTTAATGATCGTAAAATTGATACCTTATCGAAAGCTGCGGGCAAAAAAGTGGCGGTCATGAACTTTGATGGTACACAGAAAAAATTGGTACAGAATGTCGGTGCACAGCCCGTTTCAGTCGATTTACTGACTGTAGGCGGTAAATTTAACAATAAAGAAGTCGATATTATGGCAGGTCCATCTTTATTGTTTAAACCGCTTGAGTTGCATAAAGGCATGACCGATAAAAATGGCAATGTCGTGGGTGGAATTATTAAATTTCCGCTGATTCAAGTGACAGGTACTTTGATTATGCACCGCAATAAATTCCCAGCAGGCATGGGACCGATTGCACGTGAAATGATTTCTAAACAGTTAACTCCAGCATTTCAATTTGTTGATAAAATGGAAAAAGATATTCCTGCAAAATATTGGATGGATATTCGTGAAGCCGATAAACCGGGTTATATTAAAATCATGCGTGAAGCCCGTATTCAAATGACTAAAGAAGGGTTTTATGATCCTGCAATGATGAAAATTTTGAAAAAAATTCGTTGTAATCAAAATCCATCGAGCTTTGAATGTGCTTTGAATGATGAATAACACGGCTCTATAAAACACAAATTTCATCGATCAAAGCAAAATTAATGATGATTTGAAGGGATATTTGATGAAAATTGACATTCGTTTAACCCCATATTTTTAAGGAATTATGTGGCTTTTTATGAATCATATTTATGAAAATTCATGATTTGACGATATGCATAAGTGCGTGATTGATTTGCTGTAAGCATTGATTTAATTGTGACGGATCAATTTTTGATTCTTGTAAGGTCGTGAGCCACTGTATTTGACAGTGTTTCAAACATTTTGGCGTATTTGAATCTTTAATTTTTTGAATAAGTTGTTTTGCCATAAGTCCACAATGTTGTTGAAGTAAGTTAATCATTAAGTGCTGAATTTCATCGAATTTGAGCATGGAAAATTGCGAATGAAATTGGACATCTTTTAACGAAGAATTTTCTACATTTGGAAATGCATTTTTTTGAATGAGTTTAATCGGTTCAGGTTGTTCTATATCTAAAATGGGTAATGGTTCTTCCAAAGAAAGATTGAGTAAAGGGGAATTATTTTTTAAATTTAGCTGTGATGAACCTATTTGTTTATTGCTTGATAAATGTGGGTGAGTAATTAGCCCCATTGTTTCAAGTTGTTGTAATAATTCAGGGGTGGCAAGCTTTTGCTTTAAGTGCGAATTTAACAAGGTAAAATCACGCGTACCAATCAGAACCAATAAACGGCGTTGACGGGCATTTAGGTTCAAATTGCGTTCCCGCAATGCTTGTATGCCCATCGTTGTTTTTTGATAATGATCCATAGTCTGATTTATCCCTAGGGTTAAATCAGATGAGCTTAATGGGTAAAAATTACACTAGTATGAACTTTTTATTACAAATCAATATTTTAAAGTGTGACTAGGTTTGCGTTTTCTAAAGCCTTACGTAAATATGGGTCGAGTTCATCTTGGCGCATGAGCCACTGAATATAATCTTTTGGTAATTCTGCAATCGCGGTACCTTTATGTTTACCAAAAGTAATAGTACGTGGAATACGAGCATCTTCTGAAACAGCATAAAGTTCTTCAATGCTTTGAATATTTAAACGATGAATAATATGCATTAAAATATTAGCAGTTAAAATAATATCGGCATCGGCACGGTGAGCACCTTTCAGCATTTGGCGAGCTTTGTCACTGCCTTTACTAATCATATAAATTAGTGCAGAAATATTATGCGCTTCAGCATCAGGCCAAACCAATCGAGCAAGGGCTAAAGTACAAATGGCTTTAATGTGTGAAGTATCGATACCGCATTGTTGAATGGCACGTATATCGTAATCAATATTGTGACCGATGATATATTGGGTTTCAGTCGGTAATTCAAAACTCGAAAAATTTGGTTGATTCTCTAAGTCAGACTCTAAAATATGATGCACCGCCATTGAGCCCCAAGAGATTTTTTCATCTCCAATGCTATAAAACTGATCGAACATTTTTTCACGATCTAAACTGAGTTTGGCATTTTCAATTTCAATAGGTGCGTAGGCAATCTCGATGGGTAAACCATTTAGCGTATGGGTTTCGGTATCGAGAATAATGGCTTGCATGTAAATGTCCTAGAACGAAGCGAATGAATCGTTCTAATGTACAACTCAGCACGATGGGATTCAATCTTTTCCAATATTTGAGATATATTTAGGCTTTCAATAAGGTATATAAAAATGCTGATGCCTGAAAATGACGTAATATCAATGGGGGGAGATCATAGATTGGTTTTTGAAATATTTGTAAAAATGAACAAAATATCTTGCAGTAAAACAATATTTTGGGTAGTTTTTATACAAGAGTGCCGTAGTGCATTAAAAGCGAATCCATGAAAAATAACACCAATCAAGGACGATAAAATGAAAAAGCATTTACTAACGGTTTTACTTTCAGGTTCAGTATTATTACTTACAGCGTGTAATGATAGTAATGATCATGATGATTCATCAACACCACCGACCAATACATCTGATATCAATACCATTAAGAATCCTGTCGTGGGAACAACTGCGTATACCAAAACAGATATGTCAGCCATAGCAGGCGATAGTGTAGTAATGACCTATAAAATGAAAGGCATAAATGGTACAGAAGTACAAGCCAATGCCATGGTCTTTACACCACGTACCGCAGCGCCTGTAGGTGGTTGGCCGATTGTTGCTTGGGCACATGGAACAACAGGCGTAGCAGATATTTGTGCTCCGAGTCGTAATGAAATGAACGCAGCGATTCAAGGCATGATTGCTAAACTTTTGGCAGAAGGTTTTGTTGTTGTTGCACCTGATTATGAAGGCTTAGGTGAACCAAGTGGTAAAGAGATTCATCCATTTTTAAATGTGAAAAGTGAAGGTTATTCTATTACAGATGCGGTCGTTGCAACGCATCAATGGTTAGGTACAAAGGCATCTTCTAAGTGGATGTCGATTGGACATTCGCAAGGTGGGCAAGCTGCATTAGGTGCAGCACAATATGCGGCACGTGCCAATTTGAACTATAAGGGTACTGTTGCCGTTGCTCCTGCATCCAATTTAGGCATGATTTTACAAGGTGGTGAATTGTCTGTCATTGGTTCGACACCAGATATACAAATTCCTGTTTATGCTCAACTCGACACTTATACAGCACTCATTGCAGCAGGTCTTAAAAATCCACATCCATCGACAGATTATAGTCAGGTTTTCCAAAAACCAACTGATAAAATTGCTGCACAAGCTGAGTCTGTTTGTGCTGAAGATTTAGGTAATTTATTTGGTCAAGCGATGGGGCAATATGCTGCAATTAACAAGACGTTGACAGGCTATCCACGGACTGTACCAAATTTCCTCAGCTTACCTGTAGTGAAAACATTTATTGATACGGAATCAAAACCTTTGTCTGTACTTGTGACAACCCCAATTACGATTTATCAGGGTAGTGCAGATACGACTGTTCCGAAAGTGGCGACGGATACTTTAATTGGCGATGCGACAAAATTAGGTACAAAAATTAATTATATTCAAACTGCAGAGTGGAATCACAATACTGCCTATACACTTAATATTGATAATATAGTTTTTGATGCCAAAGAGATGTTGTCGAAGTAAGTTGCCATAATTTTATAAGCTTTTAGATTCAAAGAAGTTATATTCATTCAAATTCATATTTGACATTGTTTAATAAATAACGCATGTAATTATTACATGCGTTATTTTTATTTAAAACAGGAGAAACTTCATTCTGTTTAATCAGAAACTTCATGCTACAATACGCGCAATCTTAGCACGGCTTAAAAGCCCTAATTTCATAGGACCTCGCTAATGTTCGCCAATATCTCCGTTTCTGAATTTGATCCAGAAATTGCTCAGGCAATTGCTCAAGAAGATGCTCGCCAAGAAGCGCACATCGAACTTATTGCTTCTGAAAACTATTGCTCACCAGCAGTAATGGAAGCTCAAGGGTCAAAACTGACTAACAAATATGCAGAAGGTTATCCTGGCAAACGCTATTATGGCGGTTGTGAGTATGTTGATATCATTGAACAACTTGCAATTGACCGTGCTAAAGCACTTTTTGGTGCTGATTATGCAAACGTTCAGCCACACGCAGGTTCACAAGCAAACTCAGCAGTTTACTTAGCGCTTCTTAACCCTGGTGATACAGTACTTGGTATGAGCCTAGCTCACGGTGGTCACTTGACTCACGGTGCAAAAGTAAGCTTCTCTGGTAAAACATACAATGCAATTCAGTATGGCTTAAACCCAGAAACTGGCGAAATTGACTATGAAGAAGTTGAACGTTTAGCTGTAGAACATAAACCACGTATGATCGTGGCTGGTTTCTCTGCATACAGCCAAATTGTTGATTGGCAACGTTTCCGTGACATCGCAGATAAAGTTGGCGCTTACTTATTTGTAGATATGGCTCACGTTGCAGGTCTAGTTGCTGCTGGTGTATATCCAAGCCCAGTAAAAATTGCTGACGTAACAACAACGACTACACATAAAACACTTCGTGGTCCACGTTCAGGTTTAATCCTTGCAAAAGCAAACGAAGAAATCGAGAAAAAATTACAATCAGCTGTATTCCCAGGTAACCAAGGTGGTCCTTTGGTTCATGCGGTTGCTGCGAAAGCAATTTGCTTTAAAGAAGCAATGGCACCTGAATATAAAGCCTATCAAAAACAAGTTGTTATTAATGCTAAAGCAATGGCTGAAGTATTAATCGCTCGTGGTTACGATATTGTTTCTGGTGGTACAGAAAACCACTTGTTCCTCTTGTCTTTGATCAAACAAGATGTAACAGGTAAAGAAGCTGATGCTTGGTTAGGCGCTGCTCACATTACTGTGAACAAAAACTCAGTACCGAATGATCCACGTTCTCCATTTGTAACTTCAGGAATCCGTATTGGTACACCTGCAGTAACGACTCGTGGTTTCGGTGAAACTGAAGTGCGTGACTTGGCTGGTTGGATTGCAGATATCCTTGATGCGAAAGGTGATGAAGCAGTAATTAATACAGTGAAAGCGAAAGTTGAAACTGTATGTGCTAAATACCCAGTATACGCAAAATAAGTCAATGATTTGAGAAAGCTCCCTCAAGGGAGCTTTTTTTATAGATGAAGAAAAACAAAGATGATTACTCAATCTATAATTTTTCTGCTATAACAGAGCAATATCTATAATGAATGGTCGAATTTTGACACTTCATTAATAACATAAAATGCAAGGGAATCAGGTTGATGGCGAGTAAACCAAATATTATTATCTCTGAGCAAGATTTGCATCGTCTTGAAACGATGCTAGAGCATCAGACTGTACTAACACCGACTATGAAACATCTGGAAGATGAGTTGGCGCGTGCAGAAGTTGTTGAACCACAAAATGTTCCAACTGATGTCGTAACGATGAATGCAAAAGTATTGATTACCATTGCACCTGCAACAGAATCGACAGAAATCACTTTGGTTTATCCACACGATTTTAAAGGTGAGAAGGGGCAAGTGAATATTATTGCTCCGATTGGCGCTGCAATTTTAGGTTTATCAGAAGGGCAAGACATTGAGTGGCCACAGCCCGATGGTCATATGATGAAAGTAAAAATTGAAAAAGTGCTTTATCAGCCTGAACGTGAAGGCAACTATTTGTAAAATTTTAAATTTTTATAAAGCTCAAAATTAAATATATATATATTGAAATTGATCGGATTTAAAAAAGCCATCGGATGGATTATACGATGGCTTTTTTTATTTACTTTAACGATTAAAAACCACTCGTAGTACCTTTGCTTGGATATTTAAAGTCATATTGAATATTCAGTTCAAATTTCCGTTTGGGGTGTAATTGGATATTCCATTGGTTGATATTGGGTTGACCATTCCAAGATGTGGCAGGGGTTCAATACTATAACGAGTTTGTGCTGTAAGTTTACTATTTCGGCTTTGTGGTTCAGCTTCAAATACAGTTAAATCGACAGGATAATTATGCAAATTTTCAATGCTATAACTGTTTTTTTTTGCTGTGTTTCGGATTGAGAGCGGGCAGGATTTTGAATGTCATTTAAATCAGTAATGTTGACTTGAATCTGTTCATCTTGACCAAAACTCATTTGAACTGTATCTGCACTAGTATTTGACCAATTACGCTGTCCAATATAGTCGCCATCTCGATATAATTTAACGATGCCTGATGGCCAATTATTATCTAATTTTGGTATTTCAGCATTCAAAAATCGCTTGTAGACTTTGGCGTGGAATGGCCCAAATGGAAATTTTCGTCGTATATTGATTTGCACTCAGGGGTAGGAAAATTTGTTGACTACTACTATTAATTGAAGCTTTAGTTTCCGAGCGGAATTCAGTACTAAAATTTAAATCTGTTCCCTCAAATTGCGGAAATTGGGGGATTATTACTTTCATCTATTTGTTTGCTCATTCGAGCCATAATAGGTGCAGGTGCTGCTTCAACTATAGTTGTATTGCCATAATTACGTGAAGTTTCAGGCTGATAATAGTCAACCCACCATCCCATTGGTGTCATTTGTTGAGTATAACTTTTCGGCGTAGAAGGCGATAATGTTAATTTAACATTATTCCAATCTTCCCCTGTTTTTTGTGCAATCATTGCCATGCGAGTGAGTTTGACTTGCTTGGTTTGGCTATTAGTTCGGCTTTATACATTGGTTGCCAACGTGCATATAGCACCATATAGCTTAGTTTTATTTCACCTTTTTTGTGATGTATTGACATAAAACTTTAAACTGCGTTGATTAAATTGATGATCGCCAATATTGTTTAAATCTTACTGTAGCTCAGAAAGGCGTTGTTCTAATTCTACCTTTTCACTTTTAGCTCGATCAATAGCAACAAAAGTATCACACGCTTGTACAGGAATACTCCCTTCAATTTTTGCCATACTTGGGTAAAGCGTTACTTGTTGAATCGAGGATTCAGAAAGATTTAGTGCAAAACTATATTGTGTACTGAATATACTAAAACTTATTAAAATTAATGGAAGTTTTTCATTCTCATTACGCAGAACTTATATTTGAAATTAATTGAATAAAAGAGATTCTAAGGATAAATAAAGTACCTGTACAGATTGAAACTGAAGCTGTTATAAATCGCTTAATTATTATATTTAAAATGACTGAGTGAAATAGCCTAAAAATAATGCGCGATAACACATATAATCAATCATTTTTAAGTGATACAAAAAAGCCATCATTCCCGATGGCTCTTGTTTATTGAATTGCAGTACTGACTTGTAAATATTTTTGAAAGTAAACTTCTCTAATCTCTGCTTTTTGTTCAGTAGAGGTTGCTTTCTGAATTTTATTACGCATCTCATTACGTTCAGAAGAGCTCATTTGTTGCCACACTTCGCGCATTTTTTGCTTTTCCGTTTCAGGTAATTGGTTGAACCAATCCATACGTTGTTGTAGTGCAATAATTTGGGCTTCGGGAATTTCTTTTAAGTTCTGATAACGTTTAATCAGAGCACGCTGTTCATCTTCAGATAAAGATTCCCAACTTTCATTGGCAGAGGTATTTGCATCTTTAGAAAAAATCCAAAAACGTTCAAAACCTGCAAAACTAGTTTGTAAAAAGCTGATTGCACAAAAGGCTAAAACTAATTTTTTAGCTGCCATGAGATGCTTTATCCTCACCAAACGCCGTTAACATATCCAAATCCTCCATCATCTGTGGAGAGAGTTTTGGGTTCACAATTACATGTTGATTTTGTGGTTGTTCATTGGTATCAAAAACATTCGGCAAAACTACAAAACCTGTCAATGCTGCAGCCAAAGCAAAACCTGTCATTTTCCAAGCGCTGAAAAATGATGATGGTTTATCATGAATATGATCTAAAACATTGTGCATTACCACAGCTTTATTGCGATGATGTGAAGCAAGTTGGTCTAGTTTGGAAGTCACTTTTTTTGTGAAATCATCGTTATTCATCTGACGACCCTCCCATATTTGGATTTAAATGCGCTAAAGATGAGCGTAAACCTTGTATCGCTCGATGATAATGGGTTTTTACACTACCTTCCGAACAATCCATGATCTGTGCAGTCGTCTGAGTATCGAAACCTTCCCAAGCACGGAGCATAAAGGCTTGTTGTTGACGCACAGGTAAACGAGAAATGGCATCTTGAATTTCTTCGACAGCCAAAGCTTGATCTAAAAATTGTAATGGATTGGGGGTAGATTCATCCACGACATCCATAGCTTCTTCATCGTCACTGTCTAAGCTTACTTTACGAAACAGTGAAAAAGGTGAAGCTCGACGGGCTTCTTTACGACGCCAATCTTGTAATTTATTGGTTAAAATGGTGTAAAACAGGGGATACCATTCATCGGTACTTTTTTCTGCATAAGATTTATGAAGAGAAATAAAGGCTTCCTGTACTAAATCCATAGCAATGCCATTGTGACCCTGTGTTGCACTTTCCATCATCACCAAGGCACGACCTGTCACATCTTGCATGAAATACTTCAGGCGATGTTCCGCGGTACTCACTTGAGTGCTCGCTAGATCAGACTGTTTCTTTGGTGCTAAGTCCATAGAGATGGAAAATCCCGTCATGGGTTGCCCACCATTTTAATTAAGATCGTTGCCTATATAACGTTCTAAATACATGGTGGGTTGACATGGTTCAGTAATTATTTTTATCAGTTTAAATGATTTAACAACATTTGATATGTTTATTAAAATAAATTAACTAAATTATAGACGTTGACGTACCATTTCAAAGAAGCAGATTGAACCTGCAACCGCAACATTGAGTGATTCTTGTCCGCCTGGCTGTGGGATGCTGACAGCTTCAGCATATTTCATCGCAAAATCAGATACACCTTGACCTTCATTACCTAAAATCCATACGCATTGTTTACGTAGACTTTTGCTGTAAAGGCTTTCAGCTTCATGTGAACTAGTCACATATACAGGAATTTTAAATTGCTTAATAATGTCTTCAAGAACAACATTTTCATATGTATTTAACGAGAAATGTGCGCCCATACCTGCACGAAGTACACGAGGCGACCATAAAGATGCAGAGCCTTTAGTGCACACAATTTGATCAATGCCCGCAGCCGCAGCGGAACGTAAAAGTGTGCCAACATTGCCAGGATCTTGAATGTTTTCAAGAATAAGTGTGTCTTCTGTGAAGTTGAGTGCTTCTGTTGAATGAGGTAAGTCGACAATGGCTAAACAAGCGAGTGATGTGCCTAAAGTACTCAAATCTTTGTATAAAGATTCACTCAGTACAAAAACAATACCCGTATATTTTGAAAAAATTTCTTCAAAATCTGGATGGGAAAGTGCATGTTCAGTCGTGAAAATGGACTTGATTATACGATCTTTTTCAAGCCAAGCAAGGGTCAAATGTGTACCTTCAAGAACAGTTTGACCTTGTTTTTTACGATAGGTATTTTGTTCAATTAAAGCACGTAAGTGTTTAATTTTTGGGTTATCTCGAGATTCAAGAAAAATAGTAGGCATGGGAGTGTATCCATGAAAAGTAAGTTGGGGTTGTGCTATTGGCAACAACCCCAGAAATGGACTACTCCCTTAAAGCAAGAGAGTAAATAAGCGAAAATTAGTTGTGATAGCTTGTCACAAGCTCAACTTCATTTTTAGAACCGATAACGACAGGAACACGTTGATGAAGTTCTGTTGGTTGGATTTCTAAAATACGTACTCGACCTGTGCTTGATGCGCCACCTGCTTGTTCCATTAGCATACTCATTGGGTTTGCTTCATACATCAAACGGAGACGACCTGCTTTTTGCGGATCTTTGGTATCGTATGGATATAAGAAAATACCGCTACGGCATAGAATACGGTGAATATCACCCACCATACATGCCACCCAACGCATATTAAAATCTTTTTCACGTATAGACGTTTTACCTGCTTGAAGTTCTTCAATATAACGCTTTACAGGGGCTTCCCAATGACGTTGATTTGAAGCATTAATCGCATATTCTTTAGTGTCGGCAGCGACTTGAATGCTTTCAGAAGTCAGTAAAAATTCTTGAGTTTCAGGATCAAAAGTAAAGAATACTGTACCTGCACCAACAGTAAGTGCCATCATGGTTGATGGACCATAAAGAACATAACCAGCAGAAACTTGTTGAGTTCCCGCTTGCATGAAATCTTCGGCTTGTGTTACTGCATTTTTTGCAGGAAGAATTGAGAAAATTGTACCCACACACATGTTAATGTCAATGTTGCTTGAACCATCTAATGGATCAAATAAAACCAAGTATTTACCATTTTCTTGCGCAGGGGTAAATTCATCAAGCTCTTCAGATGCTAAACCACCCACATTTTTATTGATTTGTAATGCATCAATTAAATAATCATTTGAAATTACATCAAGTTTCTTTTGCTCTTCACCTTGCACATTTTCATGCTGTGCACTTCCTAATACACCCGCAAGTGCACCTTTTTGCAAAAGTTGATCAATCCGTTTGCAAGTATCTGCAATGGTTGCAATAACATCAGCAAGTTCTGGTGTCAGGTTCCCTTGTTGTTGTTCTAAGAATTGGGATAATGTGCGATATGACATATCAGAGGTGCTCCAAAAGCGATAAATTTCTAACAAATTAAAGAATCCGACCATTTTAGATGAGTTCGGCACAAAATAAAAATCATCCTGTGTTATTTGTCGCGATTTTACACTTGAAAGTCTTTTTTAACGTGCTATGTTAAATATTAAAACAACCATTTATGGGAGTACTACAATGACAACAGCAAAGTTTGAAGCGACTCCAACTGCAAGTGAAGGTATTGATTTAAAAGATATCAGTGCGGAAAATGTTAAGGATGCATGGAAAGAATACCAAGCAAAACCTGAGTTTAAAGAGTTCAATAAACATGATTTGATTGATTCGATGGTGCTTCCTAAACAGGAAGTTACAGAAAAATCTACGAATTAGTTGAAAACTAATCAATATGAAAATTGAAAGTTTTTTACTTGGATATTTTTACAGTATTTAGATATTTAACGTTATAAATTTTGAGAAAAATATGTCGATTCAAAATCCAATTATCTTGTCGCATTCCTTTTTAGCCGATATGTATCAAGATTCTTATTTTCCTAAGCACTTAGTAGATCAACTGAAACAAACTTTATTGGATTTATGTCAACAAATTGAAGCACAAAAACCACAAAATTTAGATGCGTTATATATATTTACACATGTGGCGACAGAACACATCAATGTTCTACAAGATGCTTTTGATGAAGCGGAAAGCGAAATTGAAACAGTGGCAAGAGAAAGTATAGGTTCAGATATTTATTTTATTGCACAAAGTTATGGTTTTGTTGACGCAGATCAAGAGGAGTTAATTTCACCTCGTGATTGGTAAATTGAAAAATAGAAGATTGAAAATCATACTGCAATCACTGTAAAAAATATTTTAAAGATAAAAAATGCTCTAAATTTAGAGCATTTTTTTTATCTCTTTTATTTCAATAATGGCGGAACAGCTTCATAGTTTAGCTCTACACGGCGGTTTTCTTTCCATGCTGCTTCATTGTGACCAGCATTGATCGGCATTTCTTTGCCATAGCTTACCGCTTCCAATTGACCTGCATTGACACCATTGGTTACAAGGTAGCTCTGCACAGCTTTAGCACGGCGTTCGCCCAAAGCCATGTTGTATTCACGAGTACCACGTTCATCTGTGTGACCCGTTAAAGCCAAGCGTGAATTGGCATTTGCCATGAGAAATTGAGCATGCGCTTGTAAGGTTTGATAGTCTTCATTCGACAAGTCACTACTGTCATAGTCAAAATGAACGACACGTTTCGCTAAAAATGCTTTATTTGCAGCAGTAACACCTTTTGAAGATGCGCCATTTAAGTTTTGTGCATTCAATGCTGCATCTTCACTGAGACCATCGGTGCTTACGGTTGTTGAGCCATTTGGGGTGTTTCCTGCTTCAATATTTGCCGCAGGTTTACGATTTGCACAACCCGTCATTACAAGGCTTGTTGCTAATAGTGGCAATGCCAAGTATTTCAATTTATTCATACTCATCTCCATGACGATTTTTAAAAAGTTCACTAAAAGTAGGAAATATGATGACTTTCAGTGCGTTGATTTAGAAAAAGGTTGATTTAGAAAAAAATAATGCGTTGTTAGGTTTAGTCATTATTTAGGTGCCCAAGCTGGTTCACGAACTTCACCTTGTTCACTTGGTAAATTCATACGGAAGCGACCATCTGTTGACATGATTGCTAATAGACCACGATTACCTTCACGTGTGGCATACACCACCATTTGACTGTTGGGTGAGAAACTTGGCGACTCATCTAGACTTGTAGGGGTTAAAATATTGGTTACCCCAGTCGAAATTTCTTGAATCGCAACTTTATAGTTACTACCAGATGGGCGATGCACTAAAGCGACATATTGACCATCAGCACTTAAGCTACCACGCGCATTGAATGCACCATGGAAGGTTAATCGTTTGGTTGAACCATCAGCAAAGTTATAACGATAAATTTGTGCAGAGCCACCACGATCAGATGTGAAAATGAAAGATTTACCATCGGGTGCATAACGTGCTTCAGTATCAATGGCACTATCGACAGTCATACGCTTAACTTGGCGAGTGGCGAGATCCATTTGATATACTTCAGGGTTGTCATGCATGGATGCTGTGAACAGCATAGATTTTCCATCAGGGGAGAAGCTCGGGGCACCATTTAAGCCTTTAAAACCAGCTAATTTTTCACGTGTCCCCGTGGCTAAATCTTGTATATAAATGGCAGGGCGTTTGGTTTCAAATGAAACATAAGCAATTTTTTTAGCGTCTGGTGTCCATGCAGGGGACAAAATCGGATCACGAGAACTCAGCACTGTTTTTGGCTGTTCACCATCTGTGTCTGCTATTTGTAAGGTATAACGCTGTTCAGGTGTTGCAGGATTACGAAGTACATACGCAATACGTCCGCTAAAATCACCTTTAATTCCAGTTAGTGCTTGATAAATTGCATCACTGATCATGTGTGCTGCAGAACGAATACGTGATGCTGGTACAGTAAGTAATTCATTGAGTAAAAAAGCTTGTTTTTCTACATCATACAATTGGTAGCGTACAGAGAATGTACCATCATCATTTTGTTTTGAATCACCTAAAACCACATAAGGTACACCTGCCGCTTTCCATGCTTCAGCATTGACATTGTCTAGGCTTGCTGTTGCAGGTAGATTTTTTGAGGCACTGGTAAAACGTCCTGAGCGGTTTAAGTCTTGTTCAACGACAGGATAAATCGCTTGGTCCTTACTAAAAGGAATAATTGCAATTTTAGGTGCACGTTCAGGTGCTTTGGCAATTTTAAAATAAAGCTGAGCATTGGCAGTGCTGATGAGTGCAGGTCCGATAGCTGCAATCATTGCCAATCCTAAAAAATGTTTATGCATCATTTTCATGGGTTGTTGTGTACTCAAATATTGGTTTTTTTAACAGTGTAAGCTTTGTAGCATGAAGACATGATTTTAATCTATATAAAGCATGTAATTATGAAGTGAAAATGAATGAAGAATATTCTTTATATGAATGTTCAGTCATTTATACCCCAAATTATGTAGAAAATTATAAAAACTCCCTACCTGAGCAGAGAGTTTTTATATTCATTTCACACGTAATAATGTTTTAAATGATCGTGCTTGTTTTCGTGCTTCAGGATCATCAGGCATTGGGTAGGGCGCAGCCGCACGAACTGCTTTTTCAGCAGATGCTTTGACCGCAGGATCGGAAGCATTGACTGATACATTCGTAACATTACCATTATTGTCTAAAATAACGGATACACTTGCTGTTTCACCAGGTTTATCTGGTGGATTCCAACTACTTTCTACTTTACGTTTAAATGCTGCAACTGCATTACCAGCCACTTTTTTCGTATCAGCTTTGTTTTTTGCAGCTTCTTGTGCAGCCCTTTCAGCAGAAGATTCTCGTTCAGCAGCTTCTTTCGCAGCTTTATCTTTGGCATTTTGTGCATCACGTTCAGCTTTTGCTTGGGCGTCTTTAGCGGCTTTGTCTTTAGCAGCTTGTGCATCACGAGTAGCTTTTGCTTGGGCGTCTTTAGCGGCTTTGTCTTTAGCAGTTTGTGCATCACGAGTTGCTTTCGCTTGAGCATCTTTAGCGGCTTTGTCTTTAGCCGCTTGTGCATCACGAGTTGCTTTCGCTTGAGCATCTTTAGCGGCTTTATCTTTAGCAGCTTGTGCATCACGAGTTGCTTTCGCTTGAGCATCTTTAGCGGCTTTGTCTTTAGCAGCTTGTGCATCACGAGCAGCTTTTGCTTGAGCATCTTTAGTTACTTGATTCGCTTTTTCTTTCGCAGCTTTTTCAGTTGCCACTTTCATCTCAGCTTCAGCTTTTGATTTTTCAGCAGCATTTTTTGCTTGCTTTAATTTATCAGCAGCGTCTAAACGAGCCTTTTCAGCCGCAGCGGCTTTTTGACGTGCAGCTTCAGCAGCTTCATTTTTTGCTTTGGTTGCAGCAAGAGCAGCCAATTGTGCTGCTACCGCAGCTTGAGCATCATTCGTAGCTTTTTGTAGATCGGCTTGAGCCTGATCAGGTTGAGTAGTTGGAATATCAGGTGCATCAGGTGTAGGTTCAGCAGTTTGCTGAATCGTTTCGGCAACATGATTATCTGCAGTCTCTGTTGAATCTGATTTGATGAGGGGTTTAGGCTCAGGTGGTGGTAAGTCTTCAGGCTTAATTAAGATGGTTTTAATTTGTTTAGGTGGTTCAGGTGGTTTACTCAATCCGAGAAAAAGTAAGCCAACAATCGCCACTACATGGACACCAACGGTGAAACCTAGTGCAATCGCTTTTTGTTTGGATTGTGGCTGTTCAATTTTTTTCATAACTTACTTTACGGACTCTGTCAGTAATCCAACTTGATTTAAACCGGCATCTTGGAGTGTTGCCATGAGTTGAATGACTTCACCATATGGACGAGACTGACTACCGTTAATCAGAACGCTGTACTGTTTTTTATCGGCTTCGGCTTGTTGTTGATTTTCAGTTAAAACAGTCTGTAATTCTTCCAAACTGATCACTTCATTTTGATGAGTTTTATCTTCAAGTTTAATTTTACCATCAGCTTCTAAAGTGACAATTGCCGGTCTTTCTTCTGACTGAATTGGGTTGTTATTAGCTTGTGGTAAATCAACTTTAACGCCAGTAGTAATCATAGGCGCAGTAACCATAAAAATCACCAAAAGTACCAACATCACGTCAATATATGGTACGACATTCATATCACTTTTTAATGGTTTTTTGACGCGTTTAAAGCGTCCAGAACGCTGAATCGACATTAGTCATTGTCCTGTGTTGAACCCACAGATTGACGTTGTAAAAGCGCCACCATTTCTTCAGAAAATAATGCACGGTCTGTGTAAATTTCTTCACCTTTCGCCGTGTAATGGTTAAATGCCAGTACAGCCGGAATTGCAGCGAATAAACCAATGGCTGTTGCAATGAGTGCTTCGGCAATACCAGGTGCAACGGTCGCAAGCGTTACTTGTTCAACTTGAGCCAAACCAATAAAGGCATTCATGATGCCCCAAACTGTACCAAATAGACCAATATAAGGTGCAACAGAACCTATACTTGCCAATGCACTCACGCCATTTTCAATGCGACTTTGATCACGGCTTAAACCTACGCCTAAAATACGCTCAGTTCCTTCAATCATCGGAAGTCTATCGGTGTGGCGTTTTTTGAGTTTGAAAAATTCACTCAATCCTTGATAAAAAATATCTTCTAAACCGTCGCGTTTAGAGTTGAGCTGTGCATTGTTATAGAGTGTATTGAGTTCTGCGCCAGACCAAAATATTTTTTGAAAATGCTCGTCACCTTGACGAGCTTTTTTATAGCGCATATGCAACGTAGCAATCAAATACCAACTAAATAATGATGCTAAGACTAAAACGAGCATCACCAATTGAACCACAGGACTCGCCTGTAAAATTAAATCAGAGATGTGTAGCGAGTTTTCCAATTGTGTTGCCATAGTTGCATGTGCCATTCATATTTTTATTGGTGAGCCAATTCGCGTTGAATCAGATCACGGATTTCATTGGGAATCCGCTGTGGTTTCATGGCAGCACTAATACATGCCAATTCGACCTCACCGGAAGCAAGCATGATTTCACCACGATATATATTTTGTTGCAATACAAAAGACGTGGCTTTACACGAAACTACACTTGCTGTAACAGTAATGAGGTCATCCATTAAAATTGGGCGTGAATATTTGAGACCAATTTTATGAACAACGAAGTTATAGTCTTTTTGATGCCAATAGTGACTGATGCCAGAAGCACGTAGCCATTCAGTGCGCGCGCGTTCCATGAAACGGATATGATTTGCATGGTAAACGATCCCGCCGGCATCCGTATCTTCAATATATACTCGGATTTGAAATTCAAATTTATTCGCCATGACCATTTTCCATTTTTAACATCAATTTACAGGGTTTTAAGCTCGATATTCAACTTTACAATTGTTGAATGATTTTACGCCAATTACAGTGTTTTGCAGGGGATGTGTAACGTTGCGCAGTTTAGCATTTTGATTTTTTCGTCCAATGGCACAAGATGTCAATTCACTTTAGATAAAATAAATTTCTTTATACAAATGATCTGTACAATCGTAAATGGGGAAATGAGGTCTTAACATGATGATTGAAAAGTTAATGGTTGTAATGCAATGAGGATACGTTATTTTTATCTTTTGATGATAATTGCTCTATGTTATGGCATATGGACGTTGGCTTTCAAAAATGATCAGGGTGTAACTGATACTGAAAATTATCAGGTGATCAATTCAGATGTGTCGACCTTTAAATCTTATAAAATGACGAAGTTATCTACATTTGAAGGAGAGTTTCGCGTACTTTCACGAGAAGATTATCATACAGGTCGTGAAGCAGAAATTAGCCCCACGGATTTGGCACTCGGCTGGGGTGCAATGGCAGATCCGCAAGTCTATAAACAACTGAGCATTCGGCAAAGTAATCGTTGGTATTATTGGCATTATGAAAATGAACCGCCAATTCCACGCCGTGAAATTGAAACACATAGTGCCAATATGCACATTATTCCTGCAAATAAAGCAGTTGCACAAAAATTATCTAAAGTGGATGACAATGATCTAATTAATTTGAAAGGGCAGTTGGTTGAAGTCAGTGCTAATGATGGTTGGGTTTGGCGCAGTTCATTATCACGAGAAGATACCGGCAATGGCGCATGCGAATTATTTTTAGTTGAATCAATTCAAATTTTATAGAAAATCAAGTCAATACAAAAAAGCCCCGACATCTGTCAGGGCTTTTTTATTTATTGATGTACTCACCTTTAAATTTAGATTTGAGTGAGGTCAAACCAAATCATTTGACTGTTTTCTTTTGCAATTACAGTTGAAGTCTCATCAAAAAATAATGCATCACCCGCTTTCACAGTTTGACCTGCAATTTCAACTTCACCTTCAATTACATGGACGTAGTTGAATTGTTGAGTTGCTTTCACATCTAAACTTTTACCTTGTTCCAAATATGCTGCTTTAATTTCAGTATTTTGGCGAATGTGCATCGGTGCATTGTCATTTGGTCCAACAATTAAATGCCATTCGTTTGGTAATTTTTTAGGATCACGTTCAATTTGTTGATAAGTTGGTTCAGCATCACGCAAATTTGGAATTACCCAAATTTGCAACAAATGTACGTCTTCATCACCTTTGTTGATTTCGCTGTGTTTGATACCTGTACCTGCACTCATCAATTGCCACTCGCCAGCACGGATTTCACCTTCATTGCCCATGCTGTCTTTATGGGTGATTGCGCCTTTTAATACACAGGTCAAAATTTCCATGTTGTCATGTGGATGCGTACCAAAACCATTTTGTGCTGCAATATGGTCATCATTGAGTACACGAAGTGAGCCAATTCCCATAAATTCTGGGTTGTACCAACTACCGAAAGAAAAGCTATGATGAGTGTTTAACCAACCTGCTTCTACATGACCACGATCTTCGCTACGGTGTAAATAAGTTGTCATTTGAAATCTCCAAATCTTTATATTTTTAACTTGGGTTAAGAATAGTATTTTTGCAGGTGAGATGAAATATATAAAACAAGATAGATCATTCTATTTTTGCAACAATATTAAGATGTGGTCAGTGGACAGAAATTTTTCCTAAAGGTAGTCCATGTATAGCTTTTACCTTTTTGATAATCATTCATAAATTTCTGATAATTTGAAGATTGCTGTAACCAAGCATTACCCCAAGTAACATCTTGTGGTGCAGCTTTATCCTGATAAACAAAATAGTCATCTAAGCAATTTGTGGGTTGTAAACCCTCTTCATGTCCATAAGATTCTAAGTCATCATTAGTGAATTTTTTAATTTTTTTAGTTCGCTTTAGTTCCAAGTATTCTTTTGGGCTGAGATATTGTTTTTCTTCTGATTTATGTAGTTTTCCATTTTGATAAAGATAAGTAACCTCAATGTCATAGGGCTTAATTACATTATAATCCCCAGGTGTTTTGGTTTGATAAATCATTGCTAATTTTGAATGATCTTTTTGATTTTCGTTGTTTATATAGTCACTGCCAAAAGACATACCATCTTCTGGACTAGGCGCAATAAACTGAGTTTGATGTACAAGTTTTCCTTTAGTATCAACTTCAATCAGTTCATAGCTAGAACGTGTGTCGTAGGGCTCAAAGAGTGGCGTAAAAGCATAATTATGTTGTCGTTCTTCAGGGGTATAATAATATCGTGTTTGAAAAAATAATATAAAATTTTTGCCGATTGGCATCATACTAAAAAGCTCATGTTGAGCCACATGATGATTGAGTTGAGGTTCAATGATAATTTCTTGTTTATTGTTTTGATAAGACTGACTTAAGTGAAAGCGATTAGAATCAGGCCCATTGAGAAATAATAAAGTCGGTTGCTTCATCTGACCCAAGGTAAAATACCGAACTTCAGTTTCACCATTGATCACAAAACGTCGCATCAGATTGATATCTTGTTTTTCTTCGTCTTTTTCAGGTTGATATGTTGGGTCTTGTATTCTTTCTTCGTCTGAGCGTTGATAGATTTCAACCGCTTCAAGTACGGTATATTCTTCTTCAGAATTTTCGTCAGATCCATCAGCTTGTGCTGTGAATGGAAAAAAAGCACAGAATAAAACGCTTAAATAATACTGTTTGTTTGACATATGACATCCTTTTTTATTGTTCTTATAATACTTGCAATAAAAAGGTGTTCAACTTTTCAGTCAAACACCTCTGTGCTTAATAATACAAAGATAATTATTCTAAGAATTTAACTGTAACACCAGATTTCACTTTTTTACCTAAATCATTGGCATCCCAGTTGGTCAAACGAATACAACCGTGTGACGCTGTTTTAGAGATTGCTGATGGGTTTGGCGTACCGTGAATACCAAATGATTTTTTACTCAAACCAATCCAAATATTCCCCACAGGAGCATTCGGACCTGGTGGTAAAGATAGAGGTTTTAAGTTTTTACCTTGTACAAAGTTACTTGGCGAATAGCTGTACCAAGGGTTTGATGCAACACCTGTAACTTTATAAGTACCTGTTGGAGATGGTGTATCTGAGCTACCAATGGTTGCAGGGAATGAACCGACCATTTGGTTTTGTGCATTGAACAAGTACAACTGTTTTGCACCTTTGTGCGCCACAATCAGGTGAATGTTTTCAGGCAACTCATTGCGAATATTGGTCACAATGATTCTTTCACCTGCTTTTTTGAATGTTGCCTTTGGATTAAGTTTTTTCAAAAACTCTTCATCCATATGGAATTTTTCACCCAACATTTCAGTGACGCGAGTGTAATACAAGCCTTTCATTTTTGCTTGTAATGCATAATCGCGCGGAATAGACGCAGCATAAGGACCTTTTAGGTCGGCATCCGTAATGGTGTATTCAACATAGGCAGGTTTATTGCCTTGTTTAGCAACTAAAGTATCCCAAGTTTCTTTGTTGAGTTCACCTGTCGCTTTTAAACCATTCATTTGTTGGAATGATGCAATGGCTTTTAGGGTATTCATACCACTAGAACCATCAATTGCACCTGGTGATGCATGGGCATTATTTAGCATCACATGCGCACGAGCATAGACAGGGAATTGTCCCTTCCCAATGTTTTCATACCATTCGGCGTTGTTCAGACTATCCAATGACCATGACACTTTAGAAGGTGCTTGACCTACAGGTGTTGTTGATGTCGTTGGTGCAGAAGCGATATCAGCCGTTTTCACTTCAGTGCTTTCAAGCTTTTGAAGTGTATCAGCGGCTTGATTTAAATCTTGCTGTTCCTGTGGGCTAATTTCTACCGCAGAAGCCGCAGTTGAGTTTGTATCAACAGCTAATGGGTCAATTGGATCTTGAGCTACAGTCACTGTTTTTTGAGGAGTGAGTGGGCGATCAGTCGTTGTTGCTGCTGCAAATGCAGTACCTGTCAAAATGCAGCTTAAACTCAAGGCAAGTATTGAGCGTACGAACATGTAATTCAACCTTAAGAATTATTCATATTGATTTTTAAAAACGCCCAAGTATTGCAGAAAATACACATCTATGCAGTATCAGTTTTGTGTAAAACCCGATTTTTACTGCAATATTGGCTACATAATCAAGCGAAGAACAGGTTAACTTACAAGCCTTTTTTGTTATGATGGTGCAAATTTGAA
Source organism: Acinetobacter sp. TY1 (assembly GCF_048551395.1). Lineage (NCBI taxonomy): Bacteria > Pseudomonadati > Pseudomonadota > Gammaproteobacteria > Moraxellales > Moraxellaceae > Acinetobacter > Acinetobacter sp. TY1. The sequence goes on along the minus strand of NZ_JBLYZK010000029.1, from coordinate 14,371 downwards.
ATTTGGATAGGGAAAGTAATGACGACCTTAAAAAACGATCGTTTTCTGCGTGCCTTGTTGCGTGAGCCTGTAGATACAACGCCAGTATGGATGATGCGCCAAGCAGGGCGTTATTTACCAGAATACAGAGCAACACGTGCAACCGCAGGTGATTTTCTTTCTCTGTGTAAAAATGCAGATTTTGCCTGTGAAGTAACATTACAACCGTTACGCCGCTATGATTTAGACGCTGCTATTTTATTTTCAGATATTTTGACTGTACCTGATGCATTAGGCTTAGGTTTATATTTTGAAACAGGCGAAGGTCCAAAATTCCATAAAACGATTCGTTCAGAACAAGATGTCGCAAACCTACCGTCATTTAATGCCAAATCTGATTTGGGTTATGTGATGAATGCTGTTTCAACCATTCGTTCAGCATTGGGTGGTCAAGTCCCCCTCATTGGTTTCTCAGGTAGTCCTTGGACACTTGCAACCTATATGATTGAAGGTGGTTCAAGCAAAGATTTCCGTTTTACCAAACAAATGATGTATGCACAACCTGAAGTGTTGCATGCCTTGCTAGATCGCTTAGCTGATGCAGTAATTGATTATCTAAATACTCAAATTGAAGCAGGTGCACAAGCGGTACAGATTTTTGACAGTTGGGGTGGAGCATTAGCACATCGTGAATATTTAGAATTTTCTCTTAAATATATGCAAAAAATTGTTGCAGGTTTAACTCGTGAAAATGAAGGACGGAAAGTACCTGTTATTCTCTTTACTAAAGGTGGCGGTCAGTGGTTAGAGCCAATGGTTGCGACAGGCGCTGATGCTTTTGGTCTTGATTGGACGACAGATTTAAAGGTTGCTCGTCAAACGATCAGTGGTCGTGCTGCATTGCAAGGTAATTTAGATCCTGCAACATTGTATGGTTCATTTACCAACATCGAAAAAGCTACCAAAGCGATGCTTGATGATGCATATGCCAATGGTGAAAAAACAGGTTATATTGCAAATCTTGGACATGGCATTACCCAATGGGTTGATCCTGCACATCCAAAAGTATTTATTGATACCGTACATGAATATAGTCAGAAATATTTGGGTTGATGCATTTAGATGTTATTGATCAAATCACTCTTTGATTTTTCTTTTAAGGCAGCATTTGCTGCCTTATTTGGTATTTTACTACTCATTGCCTTTGCGCTGACCGCCCCGATGGGCAGTCATGAGTATTACGGTTTTTTCCGATACGACTATCTGCTTTTTTATGCACTAATCATTCAAGCATGTTTATTGTATTTGAAACTTGAGTCATGGGCAGAAGCCAAAGTTATTGCGCTTTTTCACCTGATGGCAATGGTGATGGAAGTCTTTTTGACCCATCCTCAAATCGCATCTTGGCAATATCCACAACCCGCAGTGTTTAAAATTTTAACTGTTCCTTTGTTTGCGGGTTTTATGTACTCCGCTGTCGGGAGTTTTTTTGCTCGTTCACTACATTTATACCGTGTGTCGTTTGAAAATTTACCAAATTTTGCGAATATGCTCAGTTTAGCGGTCTTATCGTATATCAATTTTATGAGTAAATTTTTTATTCCTGATTACCGTAATCTACTGTTTATATGGAGTATGATAATTTTTTGGAAAACAAAAATTCACTTTGAGGTTCAGCAATACAAGCTAAAATTGCCAATGCTCCCTATTTTAGTCATATTGGCATTTATTATTTGGGTTGCTGAAAATATCAGTACTTTTTATAAAATTTGGCTCTATCCAAGTCAGGTTGATGCGTGGCATATGGTCGGTTGGGGTAAGCTTGGATCGTGGTATTTATTATTATTACTGAGTATGGTTTTAGTCCTTAAAATATTGGGACATCGTGATATAACTGGGTATTGGGTATTAAAATAATTCACTCCTTTTAAGTAAATAAGTGAATTAAGTACAATTGTATGAAAATGTGATTTCTTCTTGATCAATTTTGTGATAAATCTTGGTGTAGTACAGCGTAAGTTGTACAAAAAGGAATATAACAATTGAATCAAAATGAAATGATAAAAACATTCTGGAGAATTTTATGTTGAAAAAAATCGCAGTAGCGGCAGTATTAGTCATGGGTTCATCTGTTGCGATGGCTGATCCTGATGTAGGTTGTGGCGTAGGTTCAACCATTTGGGAAGGTCAGTCAGGTAAAATTGCTAAAATTTTAGCAGGAACAACCAATGGCATTTTTACAAACCAATTTTTAGGTATTACTTTTGGTACTTTAGGTTGTGGTGGTAATGGTAAAGTGACTGCGCAAGTTGTAACATTTACCAATGAAAATGCTGAAGTTCTTGCACGTGATATGGCGGTTGGTCAAGGCGAAAGCTTAAATGTACTTGCAGAGTTGATGAACATTCAATCTACAGATAAAGCACGTTTCTTTGAAGTAACGAAAGCAAACTTCTCTCAAATTTATGCAGCAGATCATAATTCAGCACAAGTTTTGGCATCGCTACAACAAGTGATGGCAAATGATGCTGTATTAAAAGCATACGTTTAATGATTTAAACGAACCCTGTCTTTTGGCAGGGTTTTTTGTACCTAAAATTTGTGATCTGAATGAAAAAAATTAAATTATATGTAGGCATAATTGGCACGATTTTGAGTTGTCATGGATTTGCATCGAGTGTTGATGTTACGGATTATTTAAATCTTGCTGAACAAAAAAAACTCGCACAGCATGTGACATGGAAACGATTACTTTATGCCGAAGATTCATCACAAAGTGAAGTGAGTTATGCTGGATATTTTTTAGCAGAACAGGGTAGAGATCATATAGATCAAGAGCTACAGGCAGATATTCGAGCTTTATTTCAAACTGCAGATCCAAATCAGGCATTTCGTTGTAAATTTCCTGCGCGTAGCGAATGGCTCATACAACAACTGAATCTTTCAGAGCAACAACTACCTAAAGTCGATTGTCCAGAGTTTGATGCATGGTATGTACAAATCAAACCTCACAAGACAACGCTTATTTATGCCACCGATTTTATGGGTAACCCAAGCTCGATGTTTGGGCACACTTTATTACGCCTTGATCCTGAAAATCAGAAACAGCTCAATTTGGTTTCTTATGCCGTGAATTATGCGGCAACTGTTAATAATGAAGATAATTGGTCATATGCTTTCAAAGGTTTAGTGGGCAAATATCCAGGTGAATATGCCTTAATGCCGTATTACCGAAAAGTTAAAGAATATGGTGACTTTGAAAGTCGTGATTTATGGGAGTATGAACTCAATTTAAGTCCTGATGAAACAGCATTTTTAGTTAAGCATATGTGGGAAATGCAGAAAGTCAGTTTCCCGTATTATTTTGTTGATGATAACTGTGCTTATCGCTTATTGGGTTTAATTGACTTAGTGCGTCCAACATCAAATTTACGTCAGCAATTTAGCTATGCCGCTATTCCTGTTGAAACCATTAAAGCTATTGATCAAGCTGGTTATATTCGTGAAACGGTTTATCGTCCTGCTTTGGAAACTCAACTCAATGCACAAGCCACGCAGCACGGTCATGCCTTAGCAAAACAGGCACATGCCTTGGCGATGCTTGAGCCTAAAGAAATGCCAACGTATTTAAAACACTATGACCCTGTCGATCAAGCCAAAATACTTGAAATGGCATATGACGATTTATATCTACAATTTGTTGCACGTAAAGTTGCAGCGGATTTTACACAACCTCGCTTTAGACAATTACTAGGTTTGCGCAGTCAATTGGTGGTTGAAAAACAGCGTAGAGAGCCACTTGAACCTAAATTTAATCCGACACAAGGGCATGATTCACGAAATTTTTCTGTCGATGTTGGTGAAGTTCAAGGAAAGAAATTTATACAAATTGGACATCGTCAGGCATATCACACTTTAGAAGACTCTCAGAATGGTTTCCGTACAGGCACGCAGCTTTTATTCTTAGAGGGTGCGGTGCAATGGCGTGATGATGATCTGAAAATTGAGCATCTTGACCTATTGACGGTTAATTCTTATAACCCGATTACACCATTTAAAACACCGATCAGTTGGGGCTTTAATTTGGGTTGGCAGCAAGAAGCAATTGATCGTGGATATTTTAGCGAAGATCAGCAACATGGCGTTTTCTCGCTGAAAGCTCAGTCAGGTTATACGCTTGCGAATGATGCACGTACACAACTCTGCTATGGAGGTTTACAAACGCAGTTGCAGGCAGGAAAGTCACTTGATGATGGATGGCGTATAGGACTAGGTCCAACTGTGGGTTGTCAAAATATTTGGACAGATCAGATCAATAGTGTGGTACAGCTCGAACTTCCTTATTGGCAAGATTCAAGTCAATGGAATTTACGTTTAAATGGTTCAGTGCAGTACGCTTTGAATCAACAAAATGCATTGAAAGTGGGTTTAGAGTACCAACAACAGAATCATCTTGATTGGACAAAATGGAGTATTGGGTTTAATCATTATTTTTAATTCATGACTTTTAACTTATTGCGGTCTCTTTAGCAGATTTTAAATACATTTTTGTAGGCAATATTGCAACAATAAGACCAAATAGAGATGCAATGATATTAAAATGAGTCGAAATGATATAGTAGAATCTAGCTTATATATTAAAATTTTAATAAGACGTTATTGCAATGAGAAGCTTGATATTTTTTTGAGTTTCTTATGTATGCAAAACATAGAAAAAGAATGATGAAGTAAGAGGAATTTACATATGGGCATTTTAAAAAAAATGATTAAATCGACAGTTTATCATGAGCCTGTACCTATTCGCCGTGATGTCCGATTCAATTTACCTGCAGATCGTATTGCAGATTGGCATACACCTGCAGGTCCAATTTTTACGGCATTATTAAATACTTTTTCAATTGTATTGCCAATTGGTGAGCGCTTTTTTATTGATGCTGTTCGAGCACATCGTGATCTTATCCAAGACCCAGAATTACAAAAAGCCATGACGGCTTTTATTGGTCAAGAAGCGATGCATGGGCGTGAACATGAAGATTATAATGATGCATTATTTGCACAGTCTCCAATTGCGCCTAAGTTTGAAGCATTTGTTTTAGATATTTTTGGTTTAATTAAAAAACATACGCCACCATATTTGTGGTTAAGTGCGACTATTGCGCTAGAACACTTTACGGCATTACTCGCAGATTCTGTTTTAACAACGCCTGAACTTTTTGATGGTGCAGAAGATCACTATGCAAATATTTGGCGTTGGCATGCTTTTGAGGAAACTGAACATAAAGCGGTTGCTTTTGATGTATGGAATACTGTAATGGGGCATGGACTTTATGCATATACGGTTCGTAGTGTTGGGCAAATTGGGGCGACAATTGTATTTTGGTCTTTGATTATTCCTGTATTTTTAAATATTGTAAAAGGTGAAGGTAAATTAACGAATCGTAAAGCATGGAAAGCTGCTTATAAATATAGCTTTGGAGAAGTTGGAGCATTGCGAAAACAGTTAGGTAATTATTTTGACTATTTCCGTCCGAGCTTCCATCCATGGGATCATGACAACCGTCAATCGATGTTGGCTATGCAAGATTTAATTTATCAGTTAGTAGATGAAACGCAGGCTGCAAAACAACTTAAATCTTAAGTTAACTGATCAGTGATTTATAAACTCAAGTTTTGCTCTTTTTTAAATGGTGAAACTTGAGTTTTTTATATTTATAACAGTTTTAGTCAATTTTAAGCTTCCACAACCACAAAGTATTTTTTAACAGCTTCAACAACTTCAAAAGTACCTTTAAATGATGGAGGAATGATGCCTGCTTCACCAGCTTTGACTTCAATAAATGACTGATTTTGTGCATCGTGAATCCTTACAATACCTTCAATAATCTGAAAAAACTCCTGCTTATTATCTACAAAAACAATATTCCAAGCACCGACTTCACATTGCCAAATACCACAGTTCATATTGATATGTTCATACATACTTTGCGTTAATCGTTTTGGATTACCATCGACCAAACGATCAGCACGTGGATAATCTACTGTAGTTTCACTCTGTGTTAAGCCTTGTCCTGCCAAGAAAATTGGAGACATTGTAAAATCCTTATTCATTATGTATTTGTTCCATATAAAACAAAGCCTCAATAAAATTGAGGCTTCATTAGCATCATGCAAAAATTAATGTGCTTCAGGAACAGCCATTAAAAACTCACGACGTGCTTCTTTATCGGTTTTGAAGTCACCGACAAAAGACACAGTACGTGTGGTGGATTCTTGCTTGCTCACACCACGCATCATCATACACATATGTGCAGAATCAATGACCACAGCAACCCCACGTGCTTGAGTGACTTCTGCCACAGCATCGGCAATTTGTTTGGTCAGTTGCTCTTGAATTTGTAGGCGACGTGCAAACATTTCTGTAATACGTGCAAATTTAGACAAGCCTAAAACGTTGCCCGAAGGTAAGTAGGCAATATGCACACGACCATGGAATGGCAATAAATGATGTTCACACAATGAATAAAATTCGATGTTTTTGACCAACACCATTTCTTCATTGTCAGAAGGGAAGACCGCATTGTTGGTCACTTCTTCTAATGTTTTACTGTAGCCAGACGTCAAGTACGAAAAAGCTTTAGCCGCACGCATAGGCGTATCTTTAAGACCAGGACGATCGAGGTCTTCACCAACGGCAGTTAAAATGTTTGCGTAGGATTGCTGCATAGACATAAAACGTGTTCACTTATACGGATTGAACAAGGACGGCATTGTAGCAGAAAAACTCAACAAATCTGACTACTACTTGATAAACCGCACTTTGGGAAAGTAAAAAAATAAAGCGTTAGATCATAATGATCATTTATTTAAGGTCATTAACCTTGAGTAAATTTAGGATTTTTTTCGGCACGTTTTAATAACACCAAAACTGCGCCTGTACCACCTTGATTTTCAGGGGCACTAACAAATGCAAGAACATCACGGTGTTGGCGTAACCATCCATTGACATAGGTTTTAAGTACAGCTTCAGGTCCTTTACCATGGACAATTTTAATCACAGTTTGATTTTCATCTTTGGCAATTTGGATGATTTGTAAAACTGCAACACGGGCTTCTTCGACGGTACAACCATGCAAGTCGACCGCTTCATACCAACGTAGATTTCCTGCTTTTAAATCTTCAAAAACTTTATGCTGTAGTGTGGCAATGCGATAGCTGAGCGTTGCTTGGCTTGCAACAGGATTGAGCATTGCTTGAGTATCAGAAAGTTCTGCCTCATTGCTTTCAAATGCACCTTCAGCAGCGGCACGTTTTGCTAATGTTTTTGCATCAGGTTTTTTACGGGCATTTGGACGTTCAATTTTAGCGATATTACTATTGTCGATTTTTTTTACGCCCAATAATGCTTTCTTAAATAAATCAGCATCATCTAATTCATTTTGTATCGATGTCTGAATATCTTGTGCTGTAGCCTTGATTTGAGCTTTACTTTCGGCTTTGACTATTTCAGTCGCTTGGGGATTGGAAATTTGTTTTTTGAATTGTTTTAATAAATCCAATTGAGATTTGGAAAAAGAAGAATCAGCATTACTCATAGTTTTTAAAACAGTCAATGAACAGAATTTGCTGACTATTATAGCCATAATCCTATTAAAATTGAACTGAAAAGCATTGATGGTTTTTTTGAATCTTTTATGTCTAACGAGATTAGTATTATTATAAAAAAGCCCAATCAATTGATCAGGCTTTTATTTAATTCTAAAAGAGTGATCAAACGCTTTCAGGCTTTCCAAACAACGCAGTAAAAGCATGATCTGGACGAGGTTGTTTCATAAAACTCTCACCGACCAAGAAAGCATGAATATCATTTGCTTGCATTCTTGCAACATCATCAACAGTAGCAATACCACTTTCAGTCACTAGCAAACGAGAAGGATCAAGTAACTTTTTCAAACGAACTGAGATATCTAAATCAACCTCGAAAGTTTTTAAATTACGGTTATTTACACCTAAAATACAGTGCTCAGAAAGACGCATTGCACGTTCAAGTTCTTCTTCGTCATGTACTTCAACCAAAACATCTAAATTTTGCTCAAAAGCAGTCTTCGACATTTCTTCTAACTGTTGATCTGACAAACTTGCCACAATTAGTAAAACACAGTCTGCATGCAAAGCACGTGCTTCAATTACACCATAGGGATCAATTAAAAAGTCTTTACGCAAAGCAGGTAGTGAACAATGATTGCGCGCGATCAAAATATTTTCATCTGCACCTTGGAAAAAATCAGCATCGGTCAGTACAGACAAGCATGCTGCGCCTGCATCTTCATACTGTGCTGCAATTTCCGCAGGATTAAAGTTTTCACGAATAATGCCTTTCGATGGAGATGCTTTCTTAATTTCAGCAATCACCCCAGGGCGTTTGCTATTTAAAGCCTGAGCAAACCCACGTACAGGACTTGCTGCTTTGGCAAGTTCTTCGACATCTTTCAAGCTACGTTGCTTCAGGCGAGCAGCAAATTCTTCGTATTTTCGATCAACGATTTTACCTAAAATAGTATTGGCTATATCAACCATGATGTATTCCTATTCTTTAAACTCTATTGCTTTAAAATTATGGGCTTAGGCTTCGTATTCTTTCAGCGTTTTAGTGAACTCAGCGAGTACACCCATTTTTTCGAGTGCTTGACCGCCCCAAATAATGTCGTGCGCCCACGCCACACCTTGCTTATAACTACTCGTTAAACCTGAAACATAAATGCCTGCACCTGCATTGAGTGCAATCATGCTGGCTGCTTTTTCACCTTTGACTGATTTCTTTTTACCTAATGCATCTTTAATGAGTGCAAGGCTTTCAGCTGCACTATCGACAGATAAACCAGTCAACGTTTGCGACTCAATATCAACATCCTCAGGTTGAATCGTCCATTCCGTGATTTCACCATTTTTTAACTCAGCAACATAAGTTGCAGAAGCTAAGCTAATTTCATCGAGCCCATCACGAGAATGTACCACCATGACATGCTCAGCGCCCAATTGCTTGAGTACTTCTGCTATCGGACGGCAAAGTTCTGCGGAAAATACACCAATGACAAAGCGACGTACACCAGCCGGATTCGTAAGCGGGCCGAGTAAGTTGAAAATGCTACGGAAACCCAACTCTTTACGAGGGGCAGCAGCATATTTCATTGCTTTATGATGATTTGGTGCAAAAAGAAAACCTACGCCCATTTCACGGATGCAACGTTCAGTTTGTTGCATGTTTAGATCAAGGTTGATGCCTGCTTGTTCTAACAAATCAGAAGAACCTGATTTAGATGAAACACCACGGTTACCGTGTTTGGCAATAGTTGCACCGGATGCTGCAATCACGAAACTTGCAGCAGTTGAAACATTAAATAGATTTTGACCATCACCGCCTGTGCCAACAATGTCAATCAAATGCGGGATATCACTGACATCAATTTTAATGGCAAATTCACGCATAACGCGAGCAGCAGCGGTAATTTCGTCAATGCTTTCACCTTTTAGACGAAGTCCCATCATGAGTGCGCCAATTTGGGCATTGGTGGCTTCACCGCTCATGATGGTACGCATGACGTCTTCCATTTGCGGTTGAGTCAGTTCAATATTTTTAGTGATGTTATTTAGAGCTTGTTGAATATTCATTATCTTAATCTTAACTTTTTGGGCACTTATGCGTAAATATCGAGGAAGTTTTTAAAGATTTGATGACCATGTGCACTTAGAATTGATTCAGGATGAAATTGCACGCCTTCGATTGGCAGTGTCTTATGTTTCACACCCATAATTTCTTCCATAGAGCCATCAGCCTCATTGGTCCAGCAAGTTACTTCCAAGCAGTCAGGCACAGTAGCTTGATCAATCACTAATGAATGATAGCGTGTTGCTGCAAATGGAGAGGGAAGATTGCTAAAAATCCCTGTGTCGCTATGGTACATATCAGATAAACGACCATGCATAACTTTTTTAGCACGAATAATATCGCCACCAAAAGCTTGCCCAATCGCTTGATGTCCTAAACACACACCGAGTAGTGGAATTTTCCCAGCAAAATACTGAATGGCAGGAATGGAAATACCTGCTTCACTTGGCGAACAAGGACCAGGACCAATCACTAAATACTTTGGTTGCCATCGTTCAATATCATCCAAAGTCACGGCATCGTTACGGACGACTTTTACTTCCTGATTTAACTCGCCAAAATATTGTACGATGTTATAGGTAAAAGAGTCATAATTGTCGATCATGAGAAGCATATTGAACGTATCCATTTGAAATACAATATTAATTTTAGAAACGCTTGTTTTGGTACTCAATTTGGTACTCAATATTTAAAAAGTACCCTTAATTGTTTGGCAAAAAGAAGCCGCTATCTAAGCGGCTACTGTATCAGATTCTGAAGTGTTTGTAACAACCGACTGAACATACGAGAGCAGCCAGTAGCTTTTTCTTCCATCCTTGAATGGTTTCTTATATCGACCTTCACGAATACGTGCATCCAAGGTTTCAGGTTCAATATTTAATAATTTTGCAAACTCAGCACGACCTATACGTCTCTCATTTTGCTGAGTAAAAGTTTTTTTTAAAATTTGCATTTCATTAAAAATAGATTGAAGTAGATCACGATCTTTTTCTTTAAGCATATTCATCACACTCTCCAATTCGCTTCTTTGAATTTCGCGTTAATAATCAATTCTTCAATTTCACCAACACTGACGTTCTGAAAAATATGATCCATTTTCACCCCGAACACTGTCAGTGTTCGGGTGATAGAGGAATAGTTGAATTTCATGAAGCCACCTGCGAACCCTGATTTACCAATTCAAAGCGACGCTTCTTCACAAGATCCATCAGCTTTGGCTGAATATCAGCATGACGAGAACGAATTTCAGGCAAGAGTTCATTTAACTCATGCTCATTTTGAGTATTTTGAATCTTTACCATTAATGAAGGTAGTTCTGTAGCTACTTTTTCTTTTTGATCATTCAGTTCGATCAACCGCTTATTCATAGCCTGAATAACAGGTTTGCGCTGTTCCTCAGTCTAAGATTTTGTATAGCGAATATGTGCATTAACCCCGATTGGTGTTTGAGCATTATTTACTGCGTCAAGGATTGCGTCTAAATGCTTTTGATGTTCAGGGTCAGGCTCGCCTTGCTCAACAGTTTCATTTATCAAGTTGTCTTCAGAAGTGGTCACATTCTCTTGAGCTATGATTGTGAGGGCTTGGGTAGGTTCAGCCAATTCTTCAACCTTATTCTCCCAAGGCGTATCTTCACTTTCTACACCTGAAGGCTCAACGTCAGCAATGGTCAAAGAGGTATCAGCAGTCTTTTTCCGTGATTGGCGTTTTTTGGTTTCAATAGGTTGATCACTGTCTTTTTCTACCGCATAACCTTTTTGAAGATAGATCGTATTTTCAAAACCTAAAACCTTTTGGATCGCCTCGAGCTGTTTGCTTGCATTCTCACGATCTCGCTGTGCAAATCCTGCTTTAACATTTTCTACGAGCTGAGTATTGCTACTATAGAACTGAGTTAAAGTAACTCGGTTGAAGTTTTCTACAATACAAACCTCTTGGCCATCTACCAATTCATCAAGAGAAAAGGGCTTCAGGAATGTAATGCCTGCTAATTCAATAGAATCAATTTTGATAGAGAACTCATAACCCGGCGTTGCAAAAATCGTAGCAGGGAATTGATCCAAGTCATTAAAATCAGCCAATTGATCTACAGCACGACACATGATCTTTTTGCCGGCCATTAATGCTGAAAAAGCTTCGTTACCATTTAGAATATTCATGCTTACTCTCCCAATTAATGATGTCTTTGATTATTTTGTTGTGATTGATTTTGTGGTGGTGGAGTTGGCGACCACCCCATTTGATCAGCACGTGCCTGACAAGCTTTTTGAATAGCATCATTGAATTTTGTTGGACCAAATGTATCTATAGCCTTATCCAAAGTTGATGGATTTTTTGCATTTGCTATTGATTTCAATGCATCTTGATAACGCTGATCTAAAGTTTTTTGCTGTTGTCCTGATTGTTGATGGTTCTGATTTTGCTGAGCCTGTTTTTCTTCTTCAGGTAGGTCTTCACCTGCATAGATGTAAAGACCTAAACCATGAGCAGCTATTCCTTTCACCAAGCAACGCATCATTGCACTATTAACATCAAAAGCATTGGGGTTTTGGATTGCTTTGTTCATGTTGTTCATCACTGGTAAAAACATATAAATGCTTTTACCAAACATGATTACGTCACATTGAACCATCATTGTTCCATCACTAAAGATCATTGGATCTCGGAAATTCCATGATGCTTGTGGATCAGCTTTCATTGCTTCAGCTACTGCAAAGGCCCAAGATAAATAAGTAAATTTACCTTTCTTTTCAGTATGGCCATTCACATTTATCTTAGATAAAGCTACAAAATTATTAACCTGCTCAACATTTGGAACAGTGGTGTTTTTTGAATTTTCCATGATCCGCCCCTTAATTATATTTAGCATTGTTATAAGCAATGCGTTGTTCTTTGCTGTAATGATTATCACGTTGAAAACATGGCTTGCTGAACATGATTGCATCAGCTTGGCGTCTCTTAAATTCAGGAATACCTGGTAATGATTCCAAACTTTTACGCAAGTTTTCATTCAAAGTTTTAAGTTCCAACAACCAAACAACATAGCTAATTTTTAGCTTTGTTAACGCTGTACCCTTATATTTGCCAAAGGGCATAACTTCCACTTTTGGAATAGATGTAGTCATTTAAACGCCCTCCAACATGCGGTTTTGAAGCATGTGAGCCACTAACATTGCATTGATAGTCAAATGATCATTGAAGTCGGTGAAGTCAGAAATCTCATTGCCTGAGTTGTCATAAGCCTGATCTACAGCAAGGTCTAGGATTTCAGCATTCATGAAATCACTACCTGGTACACCGTAGTCATCTTCAATAGTGTTGTATTTGAAATTCACATCGAGTGTGAAGCCATCTAAGCGAACGACAGCAGTACCGGTATTTTCTTGAAGCGCCATAGCCGCTACAGCATTTTGAGCAGGAGCGTGTACAGGAACTGATAACTTGTACTCGGTTAATTGAGGGTTATAAGCAAGTGCGAGTGCACCTGTAGTGAATAAACCGCTGATTGCTACGGCTTTAATAAACCCGAAGCGCTGTACACGATGTGTAACGGCAGGGTTGATTGATGTTGGTTTTAGATTCATAATTGCCTCGTTAGTTCAATTAGCCCCGCCGCCTGCAAGTGTTGGGGCTTTTTGTTGTTTACGAGATAAATATTAGCATACTAATATAATGAGTCAATAAGAATACTAATATTTTTTATTAGAAAATTAATTTTTACTTATAATGGGCAAAAGAAAACCCGCAATATGCGGGCTTAAAACTAAAAAGAATTAACACTGAATATTGTCTTTTTTCTTGTAGTAATCTAAAGCAATATCCATATCAGCTAACAGCTTTTCCCTAGTATAAGTATTACCTTCAGATTGAAGCATTGCAGGTACATAGTTGGTTTTATACTCTAAAGGGAAGTCAATGCAAGCGATCTGCTTCTTATCCGTAATAGGAGTAGTAGGAGAGTCCAATTTATCAAAGAATGCAGTAATGGCTGCATCAGTCTTTTCGAACTGCGCACTGAGCTTGGATTCAGTCTCGGGTGATACTTCAGGTTTCTTTTGACAGCCAACGATGGTTAGGGAAAGTAGTAGGGCTGTGAGTATTTTTGTTTTCATGATTAAAGACCTTTTTTAATATAAGAAATCCTACTGAGGTTAGTAATATGCATTTATTTTTAACTAGCTATTCTCAGTATTTTTTTGGATGCTTGTTCTGCAGTTTCAACTTTTAGCAGCTCAACATCATGCTCTAAAAGAAAGCTAGAGAAAATAGTCACTCGCTCATGCAAAACTTCTATATTTTGTGAGCTCATTGTATTTAAATCAATTTTTGTTGGCATTTGTAAAATTATATTTTTCATTTTGATATCAATATTTTTTGATAACATTTGCATCTTAAAAATTGAGGTTTGAGCCTTTTGTTTATGTAAATTTCTAAAATCTAAGAAGTTAGCAACAAAGCTATTAAAAGAAAAATCGTAGTCATATGTAATATTTCTAGCAATAGAAATACTACGGTTAAAGTTTGTAGTTAATAATGGATTACTTTGGGTTACAAGAGCCTTTACATCATGGAACCATTTATTAGAGTCAATTAGCGGTATTTTAGGAGTTATTTCATTATTATTACCTCCTTTTACACTCAGACTTGAAGAGGCTTTGTTGCACAAACCTATCTGTAAAGGCTTTTTCAGCGATATAATTTTCAAATGAAGAAGCCTACACACAAAAT
>NZ_JBLYZK010000028.1:0-38852 GCF_048551395.1 Acinetobacter sp. TY1 | reverse complement strand
GTTTTAGGAGTAGGTTTATTCATTTTGAAATTATAGGACTGAATAAACCTTATAGGCTAGGTTTGTGCAACAAAGCCGTTCCGATCTAATAAACTCAAAATATAAAAAATTCGAAATATACAGTGTGAAACATCAAATGCGGGACTATAAATTAACATTTTAAATGGTCCACTTTATATGACAATTACCTGCTAAATAATACATTAAACCGTACATTTTTTCACTCGTAATTGATCGATTTGTACCATTTAATATTTCCAAGGCATTTCCAATTACCTGTGTGTCGATTATTGCATCGACCTCTGTGCGGGATAAGTTACCCTTAATAGCAGGTACTACAAATGCTTTATGCTTGCTAGCTATTGTTGAGAGAATATGTACTAAAATAAACTGACCAGAATTTGATGCTTCATACCTAGTCATTAATTTAATAGTTGATTCTTTTAGCTCTAAAGCATCTTCTATAAGCTCTGCGCGATCGGCTTCCTTTAACTTTGTGGATAAATCTTTAATATCTGATTTAGGACTTCTATATCTAAATAGAGATTCTTTTACATCTTCGTATGTATCATCATTGATATGTTGGTCCGAGTTATCAAGAATACGTAGATACATATCAGCTATTGCGCTTATAGCTTGTTGGGTACTAGTAAGATAAGTATTATTGACACTATTGTCATCACGACCTATAACTTTATCAGCAGAATTTTTGTCCTGACTGACTGATTGTGAAAACATATCTTAATTCCTACTATTGTCGTCACGACCTACAATTTTTTTTGCTTTATTTTTATTTTGTTTAACCTCATATGATTTATTCTTTTTTTGATAATGTATCGTTACTGTAATTCCGGCTAAAAAACCTAAAATGGCACAGATAATTTCGCTTATGTATTCCATTGTAAAACCCTATTTTAACTAAATTTATTAAATTATTTAATGACTTGTAGATAAGTGCTGGTTGTTTTATAAACTACCATTTTTCAATTCGCGCAATTTGCCAAACCCAACCGTAAATCTGAAAATCTTGCTTTAAACGCTCATCAACAGTCAAAATAATTTCAGGATATTCATCAGCATTATCTGAAACAATACGAACACCGCCTAAAGGCAGATTATATAAGCGTTTGGCGAAATGAAGACCACCAATACAAATTACGAAAATACGACCATCCTTGATTTCTTTACGACCTAAATCTATATGAATCGTATCTCCATCTTGAATGGTTGGTGACATTGAGTCACCTGAAGCTACAGCGGCTACAGCATTATCCTTACTGATAGATAAGTTTCTTAGAGTTGCTTTAGATATGCGTAATTTACGTTTTTCATTGGCAATATGTTCGTTAATTGATCCCGAACCACAAGCAAAAGAGAAATCCTTAAAGAATGGGATTTCAACTTCATCATTTTCTAATGGTGTATTTTTATCCCATACATCTATCGATTGAAAATTTTGATCTGTATCTACAATACCTGTCAGTAACCAATTTTGTGAAACCTTGAGAGCTGACGCTAATGGTGGTAGAAATTCAGCTTTAGGGGTATTTGTACCTGCAACCCATTTAGATACTGCACCTTTGGTGGCATGAGTAGCCTCAACAATATCAACCTGTCGAAGGTTTAATTCCTTCATTCTCTGAATTATGCGGTCGCTAATTGTGGCCATGTAGAAACTCTCCCTTATTGTTTCCTATAGTAAACATGGATATTGATTCTTGAATAAACTTATGGTTTACTAGTGGAAACTATTAGTTTATTAAGGTAAACAATGACTGTTGATGATTTAAGAATTCACTACAAGGTGAAAACAGATACTGAAGTGGCCTTAAAGCTCGGATATACAAAGGGGGCTGTGAGTAAATGGCGTAGTAAAGGAATTGCTCTTGAGACCCAAGCCTTAATTGAATTGAAGACAAAAGGCGCAGTAAAGGCAAATTTACAAGCGCTATCGGCATAGGAATAAATATGAGTCTTGATAAAAAATCTACACATGTTCGGTTGTCTCCTGAAATTCATGAACGAGCAAAAACTCTCGCAATACTCAAAGGTAAAGATTTGGCTCAATACCTCGCATATCTTCTTGAAAAAGAAATCGTAGGTGAGTGGCATGTACTTAATTTACAGGCTAAATCTTTTGAGCGCTTGGGATTAACAGGGTTAATCAGGGATTTAAGTAGTGAGGTTTGGGATTCAGAGGGATCAGAAGGGATTCACATTAATTCAGACAAAGAAAAAGCCTGATCTAGAGAATCAGGCTTTTAGTTATTCACAAATTTAGGAACCCATGAATGAAATCAAATTTAGCACAAGAAGCAACACCTTACAACGACTGCGATTTTCTAATTGGTGATGCAGTTGTAATTGATCAAGCAATGATGAACTTCAACGAAATCTATCAAATTACAGAAGTTTATGAAAACACGGTCAATGTTTATATCGGTATTGGTATTTTGACTTTAAATAAAAAGTTTGTACGTGGTGCATCAATTACTGAGCTTAATGCCAAACGCCGTTTAACTGAAGCTGAACAAGCTTTAGCGGAGGTGTCATGAGTTTAGATGCAACTATTTGGGCTTGGAAAGTTCGCCAGAAGCAGAAGAAAGGTGGCAGTCTAAAACCCCTTAAAAAGCTCGTTTTGCTCTCACTTGCCGACCGTGCAAGTGAGGATCATTGTGCCTATCCGAGTGTTGCAAGATTGGTTGAAGATACCGATATGGATCGTAAAACAGTCTTAAAAATTATCGATGAGCTGATTGAAGATGGCTTAATTATGGATACAGGTGAGCGAAAAGGACGTACAAAACAGGTCAAAGTTTACAAATTAATGGGTGTAAATGGGCGAGAAACAGTCCCAATAACGGTACTGTTTGATGCCGAAAATGATGATTTAAACAGTCCCAACAGTGGAACAGTTCCAACAACGGAACAGTCCCAACAATTCCATGAAAGAGTCCCAACAATTCCGTTAAACAGTCCCAACGTTGGGACACGGAATCTTTCAAAGAATCTATCATTAGAATCTAAAAATAAAAAAACATGGTTTTGTTCTAAAAAACTTCGTGAAGAAATTAATTTGACCGATGACGGAATCGATTTTGAATCCATCTTGAATTCAACATGGCTTGAACGCGAAGTACGTGCCTTTGAAAATTACAACGCTGAAAAAACCATGAGCGATGATCTGATGATTTATCACTTCACGGATTGGCTGATCAACGCTTACCGAACCAAGTACTCGAACAATCAAAATTCAACTTCTGGAAAACCTGCAGGTACAGGATCTAAATCTCAACAGCTTTCTGAAAAACAGATTCACGCTTTCGCATTGAAACTTGCTCACCATCCTGAGTTCTCAGGCAAGTTCTCTGAACCAGGGGAGTCTTACGAAAAACTTGCAGCACGAATTGCGGTGAAACTTGAAAATCCTGTTCAAGCGAAAAAATGGGAATCGTATTTGAAACAGGTTGGATACAACGGAACTTTGGAAGGGGTGGCAGCATGACCAATGCAGACAGAACTTACCTAAACCTGATGATCTTCAGATCTATGGCGAAAACCAAAGGACGCGTTTCAATAAATCAAATCCACGAAGATATTCAACCGAACATGGGGATTTCAAAACGAAGCTTACAGCGTTATTTGAACGGCTTAGCAAATTGGGGATTGGTCGCTAAGGATGGAGAAATACCACAGGGATTTAATCTGACTGAACATGCAAAAAATCTATTTCAAGACTTAGCTAAGGGAAGTGATACATGAGCAGTATTTCACTTGCTGAATATCACGCTCAATTTGGCGGTGGTCGTAAGACTGCCTCTAAACGCAATAAATTCAATGCAACCAAGATTGAAAAGGATGGAATGAAGTTTGACAGCGTCAAGGAATACAACCGCTATATCGAGCTTACAGCGCAAATGCAGAGAGGTGAGATTTCAGAGCTTAAGTGTCAGGTTAAATTTGAATTGGCACCAAAGGTAAAAATTGCAGGTGAAAAGAGGGCTAAGCCTGCATTGAGGTATTTTGCAGATTTCACATACCTGTGTAATGGGAAGTTGATTGTTGAGGATGTGAAGTCGGCAGTAACAAGGAAATTGGCTAGTTTTAGAAATAAGAAGCATTTGATGAAGTCGGTTCACGACATAGATATTAGCGAAGTTTGAGGTGATGGGATGGGGTTGGTCAAAGTTTGGGATAAAGAAATCAAAGGCAAGCTTTATGCTGTTGGCGATATTCACGGCTGTTACAACCTGCTTATGAGTCGTTTGAATGTCATTGGATTTGATTTTAAGAATGATCTGTTGGTGGCTGTGGGCGACTTGGTGGATCGAGGTATTCAAAACCAAGAATGCATCGCGTTACTTGATCAACCGTGGTTTGCATCCGTGAAAGGAAATCACGAGGATTTAGTCATCATGGGGGCTATTAATAAATCTTACTACAATTGCCATATTCAAAATGGTGGTGAGTGGTTTTATGGTCTTGATTATCAAGCTCAACAAGAAATTATAAAAAAATTAAAAACCTTGCCGATTGCATTAGAAGTGAATCACAACGGTAAAAAGTACGGATTTGTTCATGGCCATATTGAGCAAAACGATTGGCAAGAGTTTAAGAGTGATTTAAGTAATTTTGATCAAGCCAAACACATCATTGAGCATAAGCGCTTTCCTACAGAATTAGCTATGTGGGGACGAGATCGGTTTGATACAGATAATCTTCATTACACCCATGTTTCGGGCGTAGATGCAGTAATCATGGGGCATACCGTTACAACAAAGCCTTTTAAGCGCGATAACTGTTATTACATCGATACAGGCGCCGTGCATTGGGGAACGATGACAATTTTAGACTTGGTTAAGATTTAAGGGGATTAGGATGAATGCAGTAGCGGAAAAATTTGAACAATTCGAGTGGTTGACGAAAGGCATTACAGCAAAGTCGCCTCAATTCGGTGATGAAGGACATAGTACAGGAGCAAAGCCATTGGATTATCAGGACAGACTTGGTGCTATTGCAAGCATGGATACGCAGTTGGAGAAGTCGGTGACGAGTGTGATTGTTTGGGGTGAGCAATCGAAAGGTGACTTTGAGTTTATTCAGAACCATCTTGCGCGAATCATGATTGTGAATGCTGAGTCTGATGGTAAGAAAGATCCAAAAACAATAGCTTTGGATGTGATGGCAAGTAAGGTTGCTTGGGCTGTAATGATATTTTCATTCTTTCCAGAGATGGAGCGTAAATTTACTGCGTATGGTCGCTTGTGCTACATGGGGCTTGAATCACACATGAGTGAAGATGCTTACCGTGTATCGTGGAAGAAGTACGAAAACCTCATGTCCTTGGCTTTGGAATCGTCAATCGACTGTGCTTCAAAAGCTGTTGAGAAGTACAAGCAAAATACTTTTATTGAATTGAAAGCCTAGGTATTTCATTCTAGCGAAATAACAGGTATAGTTTCCTTATACTGGTCGTATTGCGGTTTGACCACACAGTTTAAAGTTTCCAAGCCCGTTCTCAATAGCGGGTATTTTTTTGCTCATCGAAAAGGCGACTTTTAGTAAATAAGTTTGACTTGAGTCACATTGTTTAGTAAAAATTTAAGGGTTATTTTAAAAAAATAGCAAAACAATAATCCTTAATCAGCGCAAATGAATAAGGGGGAAGCCCCACAGAAATGTAGGGCTTTTTTAATGTCTGAATTTTATAAAACTACAATTATCGGAGTGAGTCATGGGTAATCGTTGGCATGCAACGCAAGATAAGAATATGCGACCTGATGTAGTGTTTCATGCATGCCCTTGGTGTGGATCTGATTCTATTTGTGTTGATACAACCAAATTTGAGCACGAACATTTAAATACTTGGACTGCGCAGGCTTGTTGTCACGAGTGTGGCGCTAAGTCACCTGATTCTGATTTTGATGCTGAATATGGTTCTGATCTTTATAATCAGAAACAAGATTTAGATATTGAAGTTGAGCGTGATGTGGTTAATCAGGCTGTTCGAGTTTGGAATTATCGAGCTTAATGGCACCGACAATGCCTCCTATTTTAAACCTTTAAACATACATTTACCCTGCTATATGTTTTACATAGATCAGCCTAATTATGTGATTTAGTCACCACCCATGATTTTATATAAAACAGTTGTTTAGGTGGGAGTATTCTAGTTTTGATCACCACCCCTTATTAGGTGGAATTACACCAAATTAAAACCATATCGTTGAGGGCAAAAATATGATTCAGTTTTTAATGTGTTTATTGGGCTTTCACGGTGTGACTGAAATTTATCATTGTAAGGATGGTGAATTAAAAGTTTGCCGGGATTGTCTGAAAGTTAAAGAGATAAACTAACTTGCCGAACGTATTACGGCACATAAAGCCCCGTCGCATTCTAGATGTTGATGGGGTTTTCTTTTCTTATAGGTGGTGAATATGGGTATAGTCAAAGCAAAATGGAACATTGAAAGATACGGAATCTAAATCACCAAATGGCAGGCATTGTCACGTGGATTGATGTCACGTAATGATATGATGCTTGTTGGCAAGAAGATTAAGCAATTAAAAAAATGGTCGAAGAATCTAAGGAATATGCTAAATACGTGATTTAATTAAGTCCAAAATTATATTTTTAATGTGATCGAGTATTGTAATTATTGGTATATCATGCATTTGGTTTTAATAATTAAGGATTTTGTAATATGAGTATTTGGATTGCCGATAAAGATAAGTATGGTGAATATCAGTTCGATGAAAGAATTTGGCCGAATTGGTATACACCAGAAACCATCAACGTCTCCCATCTCGTGTATTACCGCAATATAATTAAAAATTCAAATATTACTTATTACCTATACACATCTACAGAATTAAATACTAAAGATTTAGAAGAACTTAAAAGGGATTGGTTGAGTTTTTGTGTACCGGAATAAGAAAATTTATTGCAACCACCTTCGGGTGGTTTTTTAATGGGTGAAATATATGGATGCTGACAGCTATTTTTGGAAAACCAAGAAACGCCCACTCAAAACAAAGCCAAGAACTAAGCCATTGCCTAAGGCAAAAGAAAAATATTTAGAAGCAGAAGAAACCTTATTTCAAGAATTAGAAGAACACCTGATTGGCTATGAACGCAAGTTTCAATTTGAATCAACCAAGAATTGGCGGTTTGATTTTTATATTGTGAAGTTAAGACTTCTTATTGAAATAGCAGGTAGTCCTTGGGCTGTTGGTCGTGGTGGTAAGAAGATAGCAAATGCCTTTAATAAATATGATTTGGCTGAAGATATGGGCTACACATTTGTACGTTTTGAGCCTCATCAAATTGAATCAGGTTATGTAATTAATTGGATTCAAAGTCAGTTAGAGAGATTAGAAGACAGTGGCTTAGAAGTTTGAAAAAATGTGTTTTTAATTAATTTGGTTGTTTTGAAGTGTGAATTTTTGGGTGGTTTTTAGTAAATTGTATTTGGTACCTAAAATACGGTATATTAATCATTAATAGTGTTTTTCACATTTAGGGTATATCCCATGAGCCATGCAAACCCAGCACCTGATATTAAGTATCTATATAATGTGATAGGGAAAGGCGGGAAAAAAAATCTAAAAAATGAAGAGTTTAATAAAAGAAAATTAATTCATATTGTTAGAAGCTTAGCAGTAGATGACCCTATACAAGCACAATGTGATCAATCGAGTGTAGAAGCTTACTATAATCATTATGATATAGCGGTTGATATTTTAAAAAATGTGTTGAAATTGACGAATAATCAATCTTATATTGCGTGGGAAAAGTTATTAAAGCTTTATATTGAGACAGCAGATATCGATGCTTTTATTGCAACCTACCGATTGGCATTGAAACAAAAATTTGAGAATACTCAAGAATTGGATGCTCTACTAGAACATATGGTATCCACCTATCTTGTTGCAGATTCATATGGTGATGCTCAATTGGATTTAAAATTAAGTGAGTTTGATAAATACAGCGTGTACGAAAGAATACACCAAACTCAGCAATTGGGTATTTCTTTACCTGTTTATAGAAAACTCATGGCATTATTTTATCAAGAGTTTTATGCACAATATAATGGTAAAACTCAATCTTTCTTTAATTACGAAGCTCAGGATTTAATCATAACCGTACATACAGCCATTGATAATGCTCAAGAATTATTTGATTTTAACAGCCATTTACAAGATAGAATTATGGAATGGTATGCAGAAGCTAATGAAGAAGAGAGACAGCAAATAGATAAAGTGGTGATCTATGTCAAACACAGCACTTTTTTAATAAAAGAAAGTGAGTTTGTTGCTTAAATGGATACTCAAGACTTTTATACTGTTGCTAAAAATTTACATGATGTAAATACTGAAAAAGATGAAGCAACTAATCGCACTGTGGTTGGGCGTGTATATTATGCAGTGTATTTAGCTACACGAGATTGGATAGACCAGCGTTTTTCTGCTGAAATAAAAGAAGTTGAGGGTAATTCTCATGAAAAATATACCAACTGCTTATTAGTACTTCAACGTAAAAATATGGATTTAACACTCAGTCGTTTTAGTCGAGAATTGAAAGTGCTAAAAGAAGAACGTCATTTTGCCGATTATCAGTTTAATCCTAAAGACAAGCAAACCCATGTCAGCACTCAAGCAAGTTTATTATTAGGCAAAAAACTTTTAGATGATTTAGATGTTTTAAAACAGAAATATCTTTAGTGAGAAGTAAAGATGACCCACCTAATGGTGGGTTTTTTATTGGATGAAATATGGAACAGATCAGACCATTCCCACCGACAGACTTGATTGACCAAGCTGAGGCAGAAGAAACAATACGCCTTGCGCCCGCCGTGGATCTAAAGGAATGGGTGGTTAAGAATTGGCTAACCATTGGCGGTGAACTTCATAACCCTGACCATGATCATATTGCTGAGCTAATTCACGATGACGAAACCTTTCTTGCATTCGCTTGGGCATCATCTGCTGCTATGGCTAAAAAGCGTATGGTACTCGGTCAATGTGAAAAGGTGATGTTCAACCAAGGTGGGTGGAAAAAGGCGCGTCAGGAACAACAGATGCGCGATTGGTTTGGATTTGTACCTGTCTATCTCATTACTGTTGATGCAAGTTACTGTGAGAATACGACTGACCGTGAATTTTGCAGACTCATCGAGCATGAGCTTTATCACATCGGCGTTGAACGTGATGCAGATGGTGAAATCCTCTACAGCGATCACACTGGCTTACCAAAACATTATTTAGCTGGTCATGATGTGGAAGTGTTCTTCGGTGAGACAAAACGATGGGGCGCAGATGAATCAGTCAAACGGCTTATTGAAATTGCGAAGAATGCGCCGTTTGTATCAGAAACAAGTATCTCCGCTTGTTGTGGGAATTGTGTGATTAATTGAGCTTCTAGATTCTTTTGCTGAAAATAATGAAGTATTACTCTTTATTATATTTGTAGGTTATTCTTTATTATGAAAATATAGGAACTTAATGGATCATAAATAATGAATAAATTAGAGGCTCAATTTAACTATCCGCGCTTTAAGAAGCAGCACTTTGTTAGAAACAAGGACGGAAGTGTTTATTGCGTATATATGTTTTATATAATTGAAGAATATGTAAAACGGAATGTAAATAAATTTGCTGGTGATTCAGAAAAAGCGCTTGAGTGGACTATTACAAAATATATTACGTCTCCTCAAGATATAGTAGCTGTTGGTCCAATGCTATATAAGGAAGAAAGAGAGAGCTTTCTAAAGCAGGCTACATTATTGGTTAAAGCTTATGATGATCCAAACAGAATATTTAATGAACAAAACGATCATGAATTTAAAATGGAATTCACAAATCCTACAGCTGAAAGTGATGAGGTCTCAACTGGGTCTCTTACAATTAAAGCAGATCGATTTGAAGTAGCTCTTGCGTTATGGGAAAACACAACTGGTTCTCACTATTTGTTGGATAGGGTTACAGAGTTAGAGCTGGATAAAATTGTAAATGTATGGGAAGCACCAGATACATCAACATTTGAAAGAGATGATCTTATATTGATTTTTTCTGCGTAATCAATTGAGCCTTAGGGCTCTTTTTTTTAGCTATTTACGTTGACGTACGTTGACAGGTGGATATTTATGGCAACCCTCAGAAAAGAGGTAAAACTCTTTATTGTACGGTCACTTGCTGTATTTAATACACCCGAAGAGACAGCAAGGTTCGTCAACGAAGAGTATAAGAATTTAAACGTCTCAAGGCAGCAGTGTGAGCGATACGACCCAACTAAGCGAGCAGGTAAGGATTTAAGCCAAGAACTCAAAGATGAGTTTAATAAAACAAGAGATGATTTCTTAGAAAAACCACAAAATATTCCTATTGCGAATTTATCGGTACGTTTGCAACGATTAGAAAATCAATACATTAAGCACAGTAAAAACCGTGTTGGTGCCTTAGCGATTCTTAAACAAGCTGCGGAAGATGTTGGCGGTAAGTACACCAATAAAACCGAGGTAACAGGTGCAGGCGGTGGGCCTATTCAAAATGAGAATGTTACTTATGTGACTGCGACCAAAGAAGATGTAAGGCGGGCGATAGATGAACTCGAGAGTGAATATTGACCCGACCAAATTAGAAGTTGAGCGCACCAAGTGTGAAGATGAGCATTTGTTTTTCACACGTAGATTCTTTAAGCCCCGTATGGGTTTTAAATTCATGGTGAATTGGCATCATGCTTATGTGGCTTGGCTGATTGATGAGGTGGTTATAGGCAACATTGCCAATTTAGTAATTAACGTCCCTCCGGGTGCAGGTAAGACTGAATTAACAACCAATCTTATTGCTCGTGGTATTGGGTTAAACCCTAGATCTCGATTCCTGTACTTGTCATTTTCTCAATCGTTAGTTGAGGATGTCTCGGCTACTGCGCGAAATATCGTGAAGTCAGAAGATTTTCAGCGTTTATGGTCCACGGATATTTCAACAAGTACAGATGCTAAAGCAAGTTGGAAAACGACTGTAGAAGGATATGAAGCGGGGCATGTATATGCGGCTTCAATGGGTGGGCAGGTCACAGGTCGCCGTGCAGGTACATTAGCAGATGACGGGTTTACAGGATGCATTATTCTTGATGACCCCTTAAAACCTGAAGATGCTTTTAGTAAACCTGCGCGAGATAAGGCTAATCGTAAGATTCTAAACACAGTGAACTCACGTAAGGCTAAGTCTGACACGCCAATTATCATGATCATGCAACGGTTACACGTTGAAGACCCAACCAACTTTGTGATGACAGGTAATGTGCCTGGTGATTGGACACAAGTTTCAATACCTGCATTGATTGATGATGCTTATATTTCAACATTGCCTGAAAATATTCAAAAGCTCGTGCCGAGAGATGTGGAGCGGGATGACCAAGGGCGTCAAAGCTATTGGCCAAGGAAAGAATCCCTGAAATCACTCTTACAGCTCGAAAAGGGCGGTAAAGATAAAGATGGTGCAACAGTATCCAGGTATACGTTTAGCAGTCAGTATCAGCAAAACCCTAAGAAATTAGGTGGTGATCTGATTAAGGGTGAGTGGTTTGGTCGATACAAAGAATTGCCACAACTACAATGGCGCGCAGTCTTTGTTGATACAGCCCAAAAAACCAAAGAACACAACGATTGGTCTGTATTTATGTTGGCAGGTCTTGGTGTGGATGGAAAGCTTTACATTATTAATGTGCTTAGAGGGAAGTGGACTGCACCCGAGCTTAATGAGCAAGCAAAAAACTTTCTAGATAAGCATAAGGCATATACATGGGAAACTAAGCCAATTCGATACATGAAAGTAGAGGATAAGGCAGCAGGCACTCAACTCATTCAAACATTGGGTACATATAGCGGTATCCAAGTTGTGCCCGTTCAGCGAAATATCGACAAACTTACGCATTTAATGGACGTACAACCACATATTGAAAATGGCTATCAAATGGATCCTCAAAATAGATTTGTCATGCTTCCTATTGGTACGCCGTGGGTAGCTCCATTTTTAGAAGAGTGTGAAGCATTTGTGGCAAATATGACACATGACCATGATGATCAGGTCGATACCTTGATGGATGCGATAGATGAGGCTGTTGTATTGCAAAACTATAATTCACCGGAAACAGGTTAAATATGGCTAAGAAACAAAAAACAGTGATTAGTAATAATCCTGAAGCTGGTGGATTGTATTCACATGAAGCTGAAAGTGCTTTGATCTCGTACTTAATGAGTGGGAAAGCACCTGATATAGATGATGTGTTACGTAAAGCGGGTGTTCAACGCCATAAATTACGTGTCTTGATATCGGATGATGAAATCTATCAATGCGTTGAAAAGAGACAGGATAAGCTTGAATCTGCACCATTTCGCATAGAGCCAGCCGATACCAATGAGTCTCTTATTATTGCTGAGCAGATTCGTAAATGGTGGTCCGAGCTAACCATAGGTACACAGAATGCTCGTTGGTATGGTTACTCAGTATTGGAAGCGGTCTACTCTAAAGTACCAATGATTCACACGGATACATCAACTCAATATATGGGTTGGGAGTGGATTGGTGAAAAGCCGATGCAGTGGTTTGAGCCTAAAAGTGATGGTCGATTGCTATATCGTCAAGATGGTATTGGCAATGATACAGAAGTTGACCAAACCTTTAAGTTCTTCAAAACGCAATGTAAAGCCACCTATGAAAATCCATATGGTGAAGCATTATTAAGTCGATTGTATTGGGTTTGGTTTTTTAAGACTCAAGCCTTTAAATTTTGGGCGAAGTTTGTTGAAAGATTTGGTAATCCTTTACTTAAAGGTAAATCGATTGATAATAAAGCAATGAAAAAAGCTTTATTGGATGCTCATGCGTCCGCCGTGATTGCGATTGACCGCCTCGATGAAGTGGAAATGGTGTCAGCATCCGGGGTTGATGGTGGTAGTGCTGCATTTGAAGTATTCGATAAAACTTTAGAAAAACGCATTCAGAAGGTCATCTTAGGTGGAACACTTACCAGTGGTACAGATGGTACGGGTTCTCGTGCGTTGGGTGATGTGCATTTAGAAGTTGAGAAAAACAAACTTGGTGCAGATGTGAGGATGATCACATCCACACTACAGGCAATCATTGATGCACTTTGCTTAATTAATAATTGGAAAAGTCATCGTATTGTTATTGGTGAAGAAAAGGCACTTGATGAGAAACGTGCTGACCGTGATGTGAAGTTGAAAAATGCTGGTGCTAACTTAACACCGCAGTATTTTCAGCGCGAATACGGTTTGCAAGATGGTGATGTAGCTGAAGTGACACCTGTAAGTGACACCAAGGTGGCACCTCAATTTAGCGCGTTACCTAAGCAGGCTTTTAGTTTTAAAGCGCAATCCCAAAAGCTATCCGCTTCACAGCAAGAAGTCGAAGAACTGACGGATGGGCAGAATGATCTACAGCTACTTAGCACTGATCAAATCAAGGAATTAACATCAACGTCTAAGTCTGCTGAGGATTTAGCCTTTAATTTAATACAGTTAATTCCTGATGCGACACGTACGCAATTCACAGCGCATCTTGATCAGGCTCTATATGCTGCGGAAATTCTAGGATTTGCAACAGCAAGTGAGGAATAGACATGCGACCAGTGACATTCCTTGAGGCTTTAGAATACGCTCGTCTGAGGAAGATTGTACTTTCTGATGAGTTCTATTCAATGGACTTGAAAACACGCCATACAGCGACGACAGTGAGTTTTTTATCGAGTCTTGAGCAGATT
Source organism: Acinetobacter sp. TY1 (assembly GCF_048551395.1). Lineage (NCBI taxonomy): Bacteria > Pseudomonadati > Pseudomonadota > Gammaproteobacteria > Moraxellales > Moraxellaceae > Acinetobacter > Acinetobacter sp. TY1. The sequence goes on along the minus strand of NZ_JBLYZK010000028.1, from coordinate 25,066 downwards.
GAGAGTGTGATTAAGTCGGCCAACAAAACCCTAGCGAATGGTGGGACATTTGAGGATTTCCAAAAGCGTGTTGCTGATGCAGATATCATCTTGCCAAAACACTATTTGGATAATGTGTTTCGAACCAATATTCAAAATGCGTACGGACATGGGCGTTGGTTACAACAGGAGAGAAATAAGTCTAATCGATCCTATTTGGTGTATTCAGCAATTGAAGATACAAGGGTTCGCCCAAGCCATTTGGCATTGAACAATATCGTAAAGCATATAGATGATCCCTTTTGGCTTACTCACTACCCACCTTTAGGTTTTCGCTGTCGGTGTACTGCACTCGCTATTACAGAAGCACAGGCGATTAAGAAGGGCATTACACCTGATGATGAACTGCCTAGGGTTGATCAGGATTTAAATTGGAGTTCTCATCCAATGCAATCAGGTGATCTTGAGGTTTTGGTAGATCAGAAGATCAATGCATCAGTTTTAGACAAAGAGTACTTATTAAGCCAAAAGGATGCACTGAAAGCCGAATGGACAGCCTCTAAGAAGTTAAATAGTCTGTTGGCACCAATGACAGCATCAAGTCGGGATCTATTCGAAACGATTGCAAACACGGTCATTCCGTTAGATCCATCAATTAGACCAAGTGCAATTAAAACACTGATTGATTATGTGCAAGGCAATGACACGATGCTTACCAATTATCTAAATGCTCCCACCTTTACTTTGGCTGATGATGTGCTTAAGCGTTGGGTCGTAGAAGATATGGCAAAAATTCAAGCTATATCTGCAAACACATCCACCGTGGTGGCAGGATCAACTGTATTGTCATATGTGGCACCACTTGAAGTGGGCAAGATTCTTACATTGGATTCACCATTGCTATTAGCAGGACAATCTAATGTGATGATTCAGATTGAAAATGCAAAAGGCTTAGGGGTTGATCTTGCAAAGCTGAATGCAGGTCAGGGCGTTTTATTTGAACTTGGTTTGGCTTTTGAAGTGTTATCTATTGAAACTAAAGATGGCAAATTAATTTATAAACTAAAAATATTGGAAAACTAAATGAAAGATATTTTAAGAGGCATTAAAAAAGGTGACTTAGTTGAATTTGATCTGATTACCAATCCTATTGAAATTGATGAAGTTGATTATTCCGGTGAACATTATGTGCGACTTACCTTTAAATGCCACTCAGGGTACTGGGGGTTGGGTTATAAGTGGGATGGCACTCAACTAGGTGATGAAACCTTTAAAGAGACAGGCATTAAAGCAGCGTTTGATATCGTGAAAGTCACACGAACTTAAAGTGATAAACAAATAACCACCTCTAGGTGGTTTTTTATTGGAGCATGAAAATGCCGAAGGAAAATGAACAGCAGGATAAGTACCTTTTTGCCTTATCTGCTATAGACATTCCAAAAGTCGAAGAAGGTAAGCGGCGAACTTTTGCGGGTATTGCTTATACAGGTGGTCGAGTCGATGGACATTGGTATTGGGGGCGCACAGGTGTGGTCTTCGATCTTGAGGGGATTGAGATTGCAACTCCCACGCCGCTACTTGAAGAACATTTCAGCGCGAACCGTATTGGTGTTGTAAAGCAGGTCAGTACAACCGCCGGTATTGATGTTTCAGGCCATTTTTTAAAGAACCCGAAAGCACTGGAAATCATTCAAGACTCTGATGATGAGTTTCCGTTTCAAATGTCGATGTTCATTGATCCTGGTTCTATTGAAGAAGTCTTACAAGGGCAAACGGTCAATGTTAATGGGCAGTCATTCACAGGACCAATCGCAATTTTTCGTAATAACCGTATTCGTGAATTTACAATTTGCTCAACAGGTGCAGACCGAAATACGTCAATAAAAGCCTTTTCAGGCAAACCAAACACAATTCAACAAGAGGACACAAACGTGACCGAATTAGAACAGGAAAAAGCTGCTCGTCAAAAAGCAGAGCAAGAACGTGATGCAGCGCAGACTGAACTAAAACAGTTCAAAGCAACAAAACGTACTGAAGATATTGCGGCGCTTCAAACTGAGCTTAATACAGCTTTTAGTGCTGAAGATATGAAAACTTACAGCGAAATGGATGACTCGATGTTTGGCTTCGCAGCTAAGCAGCTTCGCCAATTCTCAACAAAGCCACCTGAAAACCAAAATCAACAGCAAAATAATACAGTACTACCTCATTTAGCTCATTTGTTTAGTCATCAAGCAACAGGTGGTCAAGGTGGTAATCAGGGTCAAGGCGGTTCTGATAAACATCAATTTACCGCGGGTGCTCAAGCATTTGCGGCACAGAAAAATGGGGTTTAACTGATGAGTAATAAAACCTATTTAGGCAGTGTGACCCGTGAATCACGTCCTTTTATTCTAGATACGGAAAAGTTACGCCGTGCTAATGCCAAGGTTACAGCTGCAAAGGCTTACAAAGCAGGGGATTTATTAACATTATCTGCTGCAAATGTGGTTGACCATGCTGTCGATGAAAAAACATGGACTGCGGTGTGTGGTCGTGATGTATCCGCAGTTGAAGCAACACAAATGGCAGCTGATGGTGTGGAACTTCCAATTTATTTTGGTGGTGTCTTTAGTATCGAAGCTATCTGTTTAGCAGGTGTGTATTTGGCAACAGGTAAATATGATGCTGCGCGTGCGAAAGCCACACTTAACCATATTGAATTTTCAAAAGTATAAGGATTTTATACAATGCCTCAGTCTTTTACAGTTAGTGGCGCGCCACTCGAACTTCTTGATGTTGGTGAGCTCGCATTAATTCACTCCAACTATAAGCCTATGAATACATGGCTTATTGATAAACTGTTTCCTAATCGTCCATCATTTGATCGTGACGAAGTGCCAATGGCTGAAATCAGTACGGTACATGATCTTGCGCCATTAGTATCGCCACATCAACCTGGTAAGCCTTTTGATACAAAGCGTGCTGCAAAAGCTGAGTTTGTTCAGCCTGCATATTACAAACCTAAAAACATGGTCACCCCCGCAACAGCTTTTGATGAAGCGTTGATGGAGCGTTTACGTACTGCAGGTATTATCTCAACAGGTGGTCAGCAATTGTCTGATCAAGAAAAAATGGTGATTGCTCAGATCGCCGTGATGAAGCGTAACCATGATGCGATTGATAACTCTGTCCTCTTGATGGCGACTGAATTGCTATTGAAGGGTAAATATTTACTTCAATCTGACGACTATGAATACAACATGGTTGATTATGAGCGTGATGCATCTTTAACCTTTACACCGCTTATTCCATGGAATCAGGCAGGTGCTAAACCTGTAACAGATATTGAAACCATAGAACAGCGCAAACTTGATGCAAATGGTGGAAGTACAAAGCTGTACATCATGTCAGGCAAAGTATGGGCGGCTCTTTTTGCTAATGAAGAGTTTAAAGAGCGTTTTGTTAAGCCTTATGCGGGTATTGCTGTGCCTTATAAGCCAAGCCTGAATGTGCAGGAAGGTGCTTCATTCAAAGGTCATCTTGATGATAAAGAGTTGTGGGTATTTGATGCTACATACCGCTTGGCATCAGGTGTGAAGCGCTTTATTCCGGATGATTATTTTGGTGCAATTTCTGATACAGATGGCTCAATTGCTCAATGTAAAATCAAAAATATGTTAGCCAATGGCGCAGTTCAAAAATACTTTGATCGTCAATGGTACAGCGAAGATCCAAGCGGCATCTTCTTAATGACCGAATCAGCTCCACTAGCAGTACCATCAAATAAAAATGGTGTGTGTGGTGGTACAGGCTTTATTGCATAAGGGGAAATAAATGCCAAAGTACATTGCAAAACAATCCATCGGTCATTTCCGACCAGGTGAAGAAATCAAAGGGCTTGAGTCTAAACAACTTCAAGCCCTTTTAGCATCTGGTGCAATTGAAGAATATCAAGAGCCTGAGGAACCCAAAACGGATGATTCTGTTGCACGTTTGGCTGAACTTGAAGCCGAAGTTGCAGAACTGAAGGTAAATGAGGAAATCCTTATTGCTGGAAAAGACAAAGCGGAAGCCGAAGTTGCGGAGCTGAAGGTAAAGGTTGCTGATCTTGAGAAAGCCAGTGGTACCGAAAAGAAAACCACAGCAAAGCCCGTAACTGAAAAATAGGTGATCTATGTACGCCACTAAAAATGATTTGGAAGCGCGTTTCGGGGAAGGGGAAATACAGCAATTAGAGGCGATGCAAACAGTAGCTAATTCAATTGAGGAGGCTTTACAAGATGCCTCTGAAGAAATTGATAGCTACATTGCTGTACGTTACAACATCCCCTTACCCGAAACACCAAGTACCTTAAGGCGAATAGCGTGCAACATCGCACGTTATCGGCTTTATTTTCAACAACCGACTGAAGAAATTGAAAATCGCTATAAAGCTGAAATTGATTTCCTAAAGCGTGTTGCTGATGGAAAGGCTGTTCTAAATGTTCTTAATGCTCAAAATGAGGTGACTGAAGAAAAGCCTGTAAATTCGCCAACAACGATGCCGATCGGAACAACGTATCGAGGCGGTGTATTTGGTGATGCCGTTTTGGGCATGATGCCAAGCATCGAGTGAGGTGTTTATGTCTGGTATTGGTATAACAATTAGTGCGGATGCAGAATCTGCTTTAATGCAAACCCTTGGGCGCTTAGCTGCTTTTGATCAACAAAAGCCTGAATTATTTGATGCTATTGGTCACTCTATTGTAAGCAATATTCGCAGCAGATGGGCAAATGGTGAAGGCTTAGAGGGTAAATGGCGCATATCGGGTCGAGTGAAGCGGCAAGGCGGTACAACATTAAGGGATACCTCACGCTTGATGAATTCAATTACTCATAATGTCACTGCAAATGGTGTTGAGGTTGGTACTAATGTTGAGTATGGGCCTATTCATCATTTTGGTGGTGAAATTCGTTATGCAGCACGTATGCGCCGTGTGCACTTTAAGCAAAATCAGAGCACAGGCTTAGTTGGCAATAAGTTTGTGAATAAAGCACGTTCAAACTTCGCTCAAGATGTTATGGGTAAAGCATACAAAGTGAATATGTCTCGTCGCCCATTCCTTGGTTTAACTGAAAGTGATGAGCTTGAAGTACTGGAATTAATTGAGGAGCATTTAATAAATGACAGAAGAAAGTAACTTTTTTGCTGTACGCAGTGAAATTTCTGAGAAATTAGCTGAAATTGCGAGTTTTAAAAGGATATATACGCCAGCCAATTCAGCACAAGTGACAGAGTTATCACAGGTAACTCCAAATGCTCAGGTTTACTATCGCCGCGTGCGCAAAACAGATGATACTGGAAAGTCATCCGTAAATATGTTGAACCAACAGTGGGAAGTCACTATTTGTGAGCGTCATGCTGCATCACAGTTACTTGATGGCTCAGCCGTATTGGAGCGTATTGGGCAACTCACAATGAAAGTTTTACAACTATTATCGGGCTGGCAACCTAAGTCGAGTATTCGACCCTTAAATTTGGTTGCTGTCGAAGAGGATTATTCAACAACGTGTGTATATATCACGCTTGTTTTTGAGTCTAAATTCTTTGTTTAAGGAAAATCATGATTAATCAACACAAAGCATTACAGCCTGTGGGGCGCTTCAAAGTAGGCGAAACAGTAGGTGGTCTGAGTGATGCCCAGATCAAACAGTTATTAGCAGATAAAATCATTGAAGAAGTGAAAATCACTGAAGAAGTGAAGCCGTCTGCACCAACAAAATTGACAAAAGAGGTTAAAAAAGATGGCGAATAAGTATATTTCATTACAAGGTAAGTTCTACTTATCTGAAATTACAAATGGTGTGGCGGGTGCAATGCGCTATATCGGTAACGTGCCTGAATTTGAGCTTGAAATTACGGCAGATCAAGTTGAACACCAAGAAAGCACATCGGGTCAACGTACAACCGATTTGGTTTTGACAAAAACTACAGGTGTGAATTTCAAAGGTCAGCTTGAAGAAGTGGATGATGAAAATCTACAGTACATTTTGTCGGGTATGAAGTCAGAAGTAGCAAGTAAAACTGTTGCAGATCAGGTGCTCGGCACTGTTAAAGTTGGTCAAGAAATCAAACTTGATGGTTATGCTTTAACTCAAGTCACATTCAAGGCAGGATCTACCGCCGTGGATGCGGATAAATACACGCTTGATGCTGTATTTGGTACTGTCAAATTTAACAAAGCAGTTACCGAGCCTGTAACAGCAAGCTACACCACAGGCACTGTTAGTCATACAACCATTGCAAGTGATTTCAATAAAGAATATGAATTGTTCTTTAAGGGCATTAATACAGCAAATGGTGAGCACATGGCAGTTCGCTTGTGGCGCACTAAAAAGTCACCTGAAACCACGTTCCCATTAATTCATGAAGAATTAGGTCAATATGAAATTTCAGGTCAGTCCTTGTCTGATGTATCTAAAGGTCTTGATGCTTCACTTGGTTTATATGGCCATATTGTAACAATTCCTGCTGCGTAATAGAAAAATAGACAGGCACATGGGCGCATCAGCGTCTTTTTTTGTGCCTGTTTTTTAGGATTTAACTATGAATGAATTCTTTCTTGCTGAGAATAGAACAGTAGTTGAAAGTGATATTGAGATTGAGCAAATCACTGTTAGGAATTTGGATAAATGGTCGCAATTCGCAGAACCAATTCGAGTTGAGTTGGAAAATGATTATTCGATAGAAAAAATTGAAGAAGTAGTCATTAACCATAAGTTATTCGCACAACTTTTATGCACATTATCAACTATTCATGATTGTGCATTCTTCGCATTAATTATGAACACTGATGCTGATAAGTTTATATCTATATTTAAAAGTGTGATTGAGGTGAATCAAGCCTATTTTGATCAAGATACTGCAAAAAAATCAAAAGAAAAAACAGATAACACCTGGTTTGACTCATTTCAGTTCTTAATTAGCAAAGGGCATCGGCATAAAGATATTCTAGATTATAGCTTTGGTGCATTTTTAGAATACTTAAAAGCGGCTCAGCGTAATGAGCAAAATTCAATTTTAAGCCACAGTGGTGCAATACGCGTTGCATATCATGCGGATAAGAAGGGTTTTGAAAGCTACACTAAAAGTCTGAAAAAATGAGATATTTCACATTGCATGAATGTTTTTGCATAGTTATTATTCATTGTATTAATGAGGGAATAATTATGAAAAAATTAATTTTAGCAGCAATGCTTTTAACTTCTACCGCAGTATTTGCAGCAACTGACACAAGAGCTATTCGCACTTCAAACGATATTGTGAGTCTTGGTGACTCACAAAACTCAATGATTCAAAAGCTTGGACGACCTGAAGCTAAAAATGAATACACTACTCGTGATCGAAATGGCAAGTTATTATTTGTGATTGATTACAGCTATACAATTGGTAATCTGAAATATAAGATCACTGTTGTTGAAGGGCGTATAACAAATATGTCGTGGGAGCGTTAAGGTAAAGTATTTTATTTTCTACTTACGTTTATTCTTTAGAGATATTTATGAAAAAAATAATATTGCTTGCGGTTGCATCAATTCTATCATCATTTGCTTTTGGGGCAGAAAAAACAAGTGGCTACTCGACCACGTTTGAATATACTCATTCTAATGTGGAATTTGATACTGATATTGAGACTAGCTTTAATGGTGCGGCAATAGGTTTTAGCACGTCACCAAGACAGCATGGTATTTGGGGGAAGGCTGAGTTTTCAACTAGCAGCAAAACCGATTCAAATTATTATGAGGGCACTATCGGTGGACATTACAACATTTTAAATAAGGGTAATTTTTATTTAAATGGATTGGCAGGTATTGGCTACACACGTATTGATTCAGGAATTACAGATAGCAATCTAAACTTTATATCTTTGCCTGTTGGTATTGAGGCTGGTTACTCGATCACAAATCGCTTGGATCTGTTTGCCAATGTTGGTTATAAATGGTTATTCGATTTAAGTAGTAAGAATGGCTACTTTGGTAACGGTTCGACATCAGTTAGTGGTAATGAAACATCACCAGATAAATATAAAGACAAAGTTGTTTGTAACAATGGTTATTGGTACAAGGGTACAGCCTCATCTTTATGTAATGGAAATGGTGGTGTGGTAGAAAACGAGCGTGATAAAACTCTATGTAATGATGGGCAGTGGAGAGAAGGTGCTACGAATAGTGGAACTTGTACTGCCAGTGGCGGTATATTGGAAGATGAAATTAAAAATGGCAGCCTAGTTGGTTTGAAAGCAAGGTATGGCAACTCTATAAGTCTTGGTGATGCTGAGACACCCGTGTATAAATTTGGCTTGCGCTATAATTTTTAATGGGTTTATTCTCAGTGTAGTAAATAAATTAAAAAAGTACCCTAGGGTGCTTTTTTAATACTATTAATAGGAGTTCATTGTGTCTAAAATTAATAAAAATGCATTAGGTGAATATACTGAAGGTGCATATCCAAAACTTCACAAAGAAGTAGGTGATTCAGGGCTTAAGGCTATTCAAGAACATGACCAAAATGCGGCTGATATAATTTCTAAATTAAGCGAATGTGATGAAGTTATCTATGTTGGGTATTCTGGGGATAAAAGCAATTTTCCAGATACGATTGCCTCTTTTGTGGATTGTAAAAATGGTAAAAGATTTTATGTAATTAATCGACAAGTTGAAAAATAAGTACCCCCTTATAAACCCACCCATCATCGAGTGGGTTTTTTTACACCTATACTTTTTGAAAGATAATTTTTTTATTTCCTTAAACTAAAAAGGAAGGAAAATATTGACCCGTTGATAACGTGTTTAACCTTAAAGCCGAGCTATTTAGTTCGGCTTTTTTAATGCCTGAGTGTTTTATTTGCGTTCTGCATTTGGGTCCACGCAACTCTAAAGGAGTTATTTATGAGCGCTATGTTAAAACCAATTGAAATTGTTCGTGTTGAAGGTGGTCAGCCAATGACAACCACCTTGCAGATTGCTTTGGGTTTGGGTATTCAGCACGCCACAATCATAAAATTAGTCCGTACTTACATGCAGGACTTTCAGGAATTTGGAGGGGTTGGATTTAAAATCCAATCCTTTGAAACGAATGGTGGTACGCAAGAAAGGAAATTTGTGCCACTTAATGAACAGCAAGCCACGTTCTTGATGACATTGATGCGGAATAGTCCGCGAGTAATTGAATTCAAAAAGGCTTTAGTGAAGGCATTTTTTGAAACACGAGAATTTATTCGCTCACAAGACTTAAGCTATAACAAAATTCATAACAAGCTCTGCCTGCAACTAGACTTAGAGAAAGCAGATGCAAGTCTGGCAGGACATATTTTAGGTAGCTACCGAAAGAAAAGAGATATTCTTGTCACTGCTCTAACAGAAGTTGAGCAGCTAATGCAACCTTGCTTGTTTGAATGAACATTTTAATTGTTAAACCGCCTTTACGGGCGGTTTTTTTATGCCTGTAGGAAAGTAAAATGGCTAAAGAGCTCACATTTAAATTAATACTGAACGCAGACACAAATAACTTAACTCAGAATTTAGAAAGAAGTTCTGATGCTGCAAAAAAAATGTTTGATCGCATTAAGCAAGAATCAGATCGTTTACGACAATCAATGCAACTGAGTCAAGAAGTCAGCACGCTAGTTCAAAATTTTCATAATGTGACTCAAGAGCTAAACCGTGTTTCTGGCGCATCAGAACTCAGTGCTGATAATTTAAGGCAAATGGGCGAGTATGGGCAGCAAGCGATTGATCGACTACAAAATGAATTGCGAGATGCTCGACTAGAACTGAATCGCTTATCTGCAACTAATGCGACACCACAAGATATTCAAAATGCACAAGATCAAGTGCAAAATCTTGAAAGAGGTATTCATCAGACCACTATTGCTGTTAACGCTTATCAAAATGCAGCGCATGCAGCTTCAAACACACCACCCGTACCAAGTCAGTTTCAAGGGGAGATTTCATCTCTTGTCACAAATTTAGATAGTGCGCGTCGAAGTATTGATGCGACAGGTAATAGCTCAACACATACACGTCAGCAATTGGAGCAAATGGCTCAAAATGCAACACAACAATTGCGGCAGTATGAGCAACAACTTGAAAGTGCACGCTTAGAGGTGAATCGACTTTCTGCAACAAATGCATCACCTGCTGATATTGAACTCGCAAGACAACGCGTAAGACAACTCGAAACAGGTATTGAACAAGCCACAACATCATTACGTGGCTTTGAGAATGCATCACGTACAGCCACAAATGAGTTGGCACAAGGTGCAGATCGATCTGGTTCAGCAATGAATAAAGTTGGGCGCAGCGTTAATGTTCTACAAGGTGCGATGGCTGCACTCGGTATTGGTTTTGGTGTACACGAACTTACTCAAATTGCTGACAATTTTCAGAACATCTCAGCACAAGTAAATTTGGTGTCTGAAAGCAATGATGAACTTTATAGTTCATTGGAAGGGGTTCGTCAGGTTGCAATTCGCACAACTTCAAGTCTTGAATCCACTGCTAATTTATATGCTCGAATCAGTCAAGCAGGTAAGGACTTAGGTGTTACTCAAAAACAAGCGCTACAAATTACCGAGACAATTAACCAGTCAATTCAAATTAGTGGTGCCAGTGCTGCTGCATCTGATGCAGCAATCACACAGCTGATACAGGGTTTACAGTCAGGAGTTCTTCGTGGTGAAGAATTCAACTCTATGATGGAGCAGGCACCACGATTAACCACCGCATTAGCTGATAGTTTAGGTGTGACGAAAGGTGAATTGCGTGCGATGGCAGGCGAAGGTCAGTTGACGTCCGAAGTCGTGATTAAAGCCCTTAAAGAACAATCCGCCGTGATTGCTGAAGAGTACACCAAAATTCCAACAACGATTGGTGGTGCGTTGACGAATGTGAAAACAAATTTCACAATGTTGATTGGTGAAATTGACTCAACAAATGCCGCGAGTAAAGGTATTGTGCAAACACTACTTTATCTTTCTGAAAATTTAGATGTTTTAAAAATACTATTTAATGATGTTGCTCAAGTTGCTGCTTATTTTAGTGATCGACTCAGTGAAACAGATCCATCAACTATTGAAGCTGTAAAAAATGCAATTGTTACGGCTTATGACGCGCTAAAAACATTAATTTCCACAATTGTTGATGTTGGTGATGCGGTTAATGATGTCTTTCTTACTGGTCTTGATATTTTGTTTGGTTGGGGTGGTGCAGTTGATGGATCATCAGAAAAAGTTAATGGTTTAGCGGTTGTTATTAATGGATTAGCGGTAGTAATGGGCGCCCTGTCGGATGGGGTGAAAGCAATTGGCATTGGGGTTAATCTGTTAATAGGGGCTTTTTATGATGTTGCAGCCGCAACCACGTATTACATCAAAATGTTTACATGGGGTGATGTTAGGGCAAAGCTAGATAAAGACTATGAGGTGTTGACAGCTCAACGCGACAAGTATTATGCGAAAGCTGGAGAAGGCGCTTTAAAATTTGAATCAGATACTAAAAAAGCTCTAGATAACAGTGTTCTTAATGCAGAGCAAGCAAACCAGAAAAAGATTGCCGACAATCAAAAATCGTTAGCAACTATTGTTACTAATGAGGAAGCAGCAAATGGGAAGCTGATTGAAAATGCACAGAAGAAAGCTACTCTTGAGGTTGAGCTTGCTGAAGCACGCAAGACAGGCAATGGAGAAGCCGTTAAAGCAATACTAACGCAAATCACAGAGTTGGATAGTTTCGAATCCAAAAATGCACAAGCAAGTATTCAGCGAGATAAGGAGAAGCTTGAAGCAGCCAAAGTATTGGCTGAATCTTCAATGGCATTAAATGAAGGTGTTTTAAGTGATTTAACCAAAGAGCAATTATTGCGTGATGGGGTAATTGCTAAAATTAATGATCAAGGCGCACTAGAAGTATCTATCTATGAAGATTCTGCAAAGTTAAATGCCGATCGCTTTGCAAAACTTGAAGCTCTATCAATAGAAGAGAAAAAACTTGTTCAAGATCGAGTTGTGGCAACCCAAGAAACAGGCAATGTCATAGTTCAAAATGAAGCGTTTATTGCATCTGAAAAAGTACGATTGAATGATGCTGCAAATGCCGCATTAAAGTCGGGTGATTTTGAGGCATATAGTCAAGCAAAGTTAGGTTTGGATGATGTCGGTAATGCTCAAGCACAAGCAAGTCAACAACGAGTGGAGCAGCACCAACAGTCGAATGATGCTATTCAGCAGATGGACGCATCCTCTTTTGCAATGCAAAAAAACCACTCAGATGAGCAAGTTCGCTTATCCCAAATAGCAGCGCAGGCAAAGAAAAGTGGTGACTTTGAAGCATACTCTCAAGCGATGTTGCAAATTGACCAATTAACAACATCACAAACACAAGCTGACAGCCTTGTTTCACAAAGCGATCTTGAAACGCTACGTAAAAAGGAGGATGTTACCAAAGAAAAAATCAAACTCGCTCAACAAATTATTGACTCCGCAGACGGCATTATTACTGCCGAGCAGAAACTTCACTTTGAAGCGCAGGGTCTAACTGTTGAATATGACAAGCAAGGCAAGGCAATTGTTCAGCAGAAAGCAACATTTTCTGAAGCAGCCAAAGCATTGGGGCTGGATGTTAGTCAGGCTTTAAACTTGGTTTCAGCTGGGTTTTCAAAAACGGGGGAAAGTGTCAGTGCTGTTGTTGTTGGCTTAGCAGAAATGGGTGCTACAGGTCAGCAAGCTGCAAATGCAACATACCAAGCGTGGCAAAAATGGGCTGAGCAAGCTAAAAACGAAGCTGAAATTGACGCAGCCAAACAACAGCTTATTTCTTTTGAAAAACAAGGCGTATTTTCTGCAAAACAAGTTCAGATAGGCATGGAGTATCTCGATCAGGTAAATGGGAAAATCCCTGAAAATATTTCCGAGGTTGAAAAGGCTTATAAGCTACTAGGAATTACATCAAGTGAAGAAGCCGCGAAAATTGCTGATAAACAAGTGCGCGCATTTAATGTAATGAAACAGTCTGGTGTTGCCTCGGCAGAACAGATACGACAAGCACTGATGAATATGGCTGATAAAATCTACGCATCTGGTGATGCTGCAAAGATTGCTTGGTATGAGGGGCAACTTGCAGCAAACGGCTTAACGTCTAGTGTAAATCAAGCAGGTAAAGTAACTATTGATGCAGGTGGCCAGATGGAAAACTCTATAAACCGAGTAACCAATGCTACTCAAGGTGCTCAACAAGGGTTTAGGGATCTTGGATCTGTCGCCCGCGAAGAGGCTTTATCATCATCTGAAGCCTGGGCTAATGCACTTAAGGCGCAAAAAGGGGGTATTCATGCAACCCCAAAAGGTACTAAAACACGCTTGGCATTTGACCAAAGTGGTGTTGAGGAAGAGCTAAAGGCTTTAGGTTATGATGAGAAGAAAGCAACTGAGATAGCTAAAAATATCATAAGTAATTCTAAGTTGGGTGATGGATATAGGAATGCATCTGCGTCTTGGCTTGCTAAAAATGGTTTTGATGTTGTTGGGTCATTTATCGGTGGTGGTGGTGGCACATCCAATGCTAATTATGTGCGTGAAGCTTTGGAAAAATACAGTCAGTACGGGGGGAATGCAGCAGTGACAACAGGCCCAACCCCAACACGAAGACTAGAATTGGTCAATGGGGCGCAAACAGCAACATTAAGTGGCTCGGCATCTGATTTGGACGCAATGGAAAAAATGCTGAGTGAGTTTGAAATGCTCAAAAAAGGTTCTTAGAAATGAAGTTAATACGCATAAGCACATCAGAAGCCGTCTCATTGTCAGACGGCTTTTTATGGTCTGATGAATTTGATTGGCAGCCAATTGAGCAGAAACAAGAACGCGCAGTTGATGGCACTCTCATTATTCAGGAAGGCAAAAAGAAATCGGGGCGACCAATCACACTCACTGCTGATAAAAACATGGCGTGGGTTAAGCGTCATATAGTTTCAAAGTTAAAAGATTGGTCAGTACTTCAAGAGCAATTCACTTTGCAATTTGAATATTTTCATGACAAGCGAACTTTTAATGTTGCCTTTAATCATCAAGAAAAAGCGATTGAAGCAAAGCCGGTACTGGATCACCCATCTATTTCAGAAGATGAAGAATATAACGTGACATTACGATTTTTGGAGTTAAGCGATGCCGATTGAAACTAAAGACCTTGTAATTTATGAGTCTGAGCGCTTAACGGATAATGACGACGGTGGGGGAAAATATAACGGTAAGGTCATTGCGGATGGTCTAAGCAATAATCTATTCGATGATATTTCTGAATTAGATCGAACGATGGGAAGCGTGTCTTTACGCAAGATCTTTCCCGCCGTGACGACTGCTGATACCGATAAATTAATGGGCGCCACGGTATTTGTATCTGAATTACCGAAAGACCCAAATGTCTCAGCGCTTTTATTCAGTACAAAAAATTGGACTGATCAGCGTGAATCGGCACAGAACCGCATTGAAAACTATTTGGCTAAAGGCTCACAGGTTGCAGGCACACCACTTGATACGCATTGGCTTGGCATGAAAACACTACAAGTAGCCATGTTTCCATCTGAACAGGAAATGGCACCTGGTGCCACAATTGTACTGATATCAAACGAAGGTAAGGCTTTGATGCATGAGCAATATGCACGAATTTTAAAAGTAGAATCGCGAATTGCAAAAATGATTATTGATCAGAAGGAAGTTGAGTACAAAGCTGTAACGTATACGCTGTCTGATGCACTTGAAATTGACTATGTCGGCTTAACCGCAAAACAGTGGTACAACGGTGAAAAATCAATAACCATTTTACGCGATACCTTGGTTGCAGACACAGGCAAGTACTTTAGCTCAACTGCAATTACTCAAGATATTCAAATTGGATCTACTGTGGCTCAGGCCAAAAGTATATTTGCACAGTTGGTACCATCGGCACAAACTGAAACGCCGTTGATTAACCTGAATGTCTCAGGCACATCGACAGCGTTAATGGGTGCAAGTCAAAATCTGATTTCACGACAAATCACTGCAGTCATTGGAACCAATACAAATACCTTTATCGGCTCTCCAATATTACCAGGTAGTTTGAGTTTTCAACTTGATGCTAATGCTGTAACGGATAAAGCAGGAGAGTTAAAAACCTCTGCAGGTACGTCAGTAGGTACGATTGAGTATGATAAAGGACTGATAAAGTGGAATGCAGGTGCAGGCACTGGCAGTAAAATCATCACTTTTAATTTTATTCCGGCATCTGCTCGAAATCGTGTTTCAAATACGGATTTCATTGAGGTTACAAAAGAAAGTCAAAGCCTGAACTATGTACGCACACTTGATACAGCACCGGCACGCGGTAGTCTAGCAATCAACTATACGGCTCAAAAAAAGACGTATACATTGCGTGATGATGGCACGGGAGGGATTAGCGGTGGTATCAACGGTATTGGCGTTGGAACTGTTGATTATATCAATGGTACGGTTGCAATTACTTTCAGTGCATTGCCCGATGTGGGTACTGATATCATTTTCTATTGGGCCGATGATGTTGCTTATAGCGACATTACTGCACGTCAGGTTAATAAGCTTAGCCTTGAATATTCGATTGCCAAGCCGGTAGACACAATAGGTGTCTTAAAGTGGGCGATTGGAGCTGACAACTACACAGCTAATGTGGCGCTTGATGGCACAATTTCAGGTCATGCAACAGGTCAAGTTATTGATCAGAAAGTCACCTTAAAGCCAAACCTATTAATTCCCGTTTCAACACAAATCAATTTCGAATATACGGCTTTCACCTCCGCATCTATAGCCACAGGTAACAAGCCTGGACTGTTGGCAGGTGAGGGAATTGAAATATCGGGTAAGACATACCAGATGTATCAATTCACGCTTGATTCGGTAAAGCAAAATGCCATGAAGTTCAGTGCAGTATTGAGTTCCAGTGAAAGCTACCTCGCTACTGCTAATGCAACTATAGAGGCGATTATTAGTAATGAGTTTTATTACAAAGATATAAGCGGTGAAATATTTCTGACGGATAGCACTTACAGCAAAAAACTGCAAAAAGTCGGTACAATTAATTACACAACAAAAGTGGTCAAGATGGCGGCTTGGGCAACAGGTGTGCTTTATCGCCGTACTGTTAAAACAACAGGTGGGTACTATAAGACTCAGACCACAGGTGTTGAGTCAATCAATGTGGTATTTGCCAAAGAAAGTGGTTCGCAAGACTTTAAATACAGTGCGCCCGTTGATGCTGTATCAGAAGCGATAACAACGCAATTGAATCGTACATCTGAATACTGTTTGTTTATTGATAAAGATCAGGGAATGGGATTGGCTGAGGAAACAATTTCGCTGAGAATCAATAATCAACGATATTTTGTTTCGGGCGCAAGCGTTTACACATCAATGGATACAAGTACAGGATCGGGTATTGCTTCTGGAATATTTGATTCAAGTGCTGGGCGGATGTCTTTCACAGGCATGATTGCAAATTCGGGAAATCAAGTGCAATGGGAGTCTGTATCGCAAGTGGTTGATTCAATGCCGCAGGCTTTTGTTGTCTTTAAAATCCCAACTGTGCCAATTCGCCCATTATCTTTTCAGCTACTAATCGGTTCACCTGCAGTAATTAACGTAACAGCTGATCAGAATGGAAATATTACTCACAATCAGGTCAAAGGCACTGTAAATTATGAAAATGGCACTGTAAAGCTGTATTTCACCGAGCAGATTCAATCGGTTAATGAGGTTCAATTACAAGAGTATTTTGATAAGTATAGTTGGTTTAGTGAAGCAAACTATTCTTCTGCAGAAGGAGCTGGGTTATATACAGTATTCTTGCCATCTTGGTTTTCAGCAGATGAAATCAAGTACAACGCTGTGAGTTTTTCATATATTCCGCTCGATCCTGAAGTTCTCGGCATTTCAGCAACTCGACTACCATCAGACGGGCAGGTACCGATTTTCAGAGTCGGGGATATTGCTGTTATCAGTGCATCCAAAGATTTTTCAATGGTAGACCATGTGGCAGGCAAGACCTATCAATTGCCTGATGCACGTATTTCATGGTGTGAATTGATTGATAGCAAAGGTATGAAAGTTCCTTTTGATATGTATGTGGTTGATTATGACTACGGTAAATTTACTTTAAGTGGTGATTTTGCTGTAAATGCACTTACCCCTCCATTTACAGCTCAATATCGCTATCAAGACATGCTTCTGATATCAGATGTGCAAATCAACGGTCAATTAACATTCGCTAAGCAAATTACACATAACTACAGTACAGAAAACACAATTGTGGGTTCGGCGCTTGTTATTGATGATATGCAGGCACGATATACAAACAAGTTTGTGCAACAGACATGGTCAAGTGTATGGGCTGATGAAGGATCAGGCGGAGGAATTTCGGCAAACTACAATGATGCTATCTATCCGATTGCGATGACCAATCAGGGAGCTATTCAAGAGCGCTTTGCGATTGTATTTACAAGTGGCACAACATTTAAATGCGTTGGTGAGTATTCGGGTGAGGTTGGGACAGGAAGTACAACTATTGATTTCTTTCCACTGAATCCAATCACCAATGCGCCATACTTCACAATTAAAAAAGAAGGTTGGGGTGCAGGTTGGGCAAATGGCAATGTTATGCGTTTCAATACAATAGCTGCGAATTTTCCAATTTGGGCGATACGCACAGTAAAGCAGTCAGAACCAACAGAGTTAACAGATCAATTTCAAATCATGCTTCGAGGTGATATTGATCGTGTTGTTTAAAATTTAAATCAAATATGGCCGCTTTTGCGGTCTTTTTTATGAGTAAAGTAAATGGCTACAGATGTCGATGTGCAATTTTTTAGCCATTTGAATGGCTTAACACTGGGTAATAATTGGGGGGACATGATTCGGTTACTTGATACTTGCTTGGTCAATGGTCTGCCTTTAACGAGTATTACTTCTGCGAGTATTGATACCCAAGGTGACATAACTCTTAATTTATATGCAGATCATAAGAGTTTATTATTTCAAATTATTGAGCTTTCAGGGTTTGAACCAGCGTCAATCAATGGTAAATATCGAATCAAAGGTGCACCAAGTACAACAAAACTTATTCTTAAAGCCACTCATGCTGGGAAAACGGTCTCAAAGATAGGTACAGCAAAACTTGCATCGCTTGGTTATGACATTGCATTTCGTGATAGTGCAGATGTTAAACGTGCGTATCGCGCTAAAAAACCTCGTGCAGAACATCCTTTTATTCGTGTTGATGAAAGCGTTGGGGATGGGATGAATGTGTATGATTCAAATTATGCAAAATATGCAATGGTTGGTCTTGTTGAGGATATGACTCACATTGATGATTATCAAAACCCTAGTAAATTACAACTTCCACTTGATGTTAATGATTTCTCTAAAAATTGGAAAGTATTCGGGACTAGCGATAGAGTGGTTAGGGGGTGGTGCCGATGGCATTGGGCGCGAAGTGTAGAGGGTTATAACTTTGGTAGCGATGCGATAGCACCGGCAAACGGCAACCGAGCATTCACAATCTCAGGTGATCTTGATGCATTTTATATCTTCAATTCTTTTACACCAGCGCAAGGCGGAGCAAAGCAACTTTTAGGTTGTGGTTTGTTTGAGTCATCATTAAATACATCCGTGGTGCCTGGCTGGTTCATACTTGGACCGGCACATGTATTATCAGCATCAACTGGCGTGGATCATACAACTATCGCTGGTGGTTGGCCTTTATTGTACAGTGAATCTACATCACAAGTTCATGTAAACAAATATGATATCGCGCAGAGAATTAAGACTTCGGTATTGGCTAAGCCAATTTTACCTGACTACAAGAGTGGTCGATCAGGAATATATAAAGGCACAAATTTAGCTGCGCTTCAAATTCCAATCGCTGACAGTGATTTAAAACTAAGAGGTACCTTAAAGCATATTTATTTTGCTGGTGATGAGCGCTATACGAACTTAGCGACAAACCCGATCCTATCTGATTCATCAATGTATGTTTATGACGGAACTCCAAACACAGCTAATACTGGTGGGATGTATTTTTATTTAGGGGAGCTAGAATGAAGCCGTGTTCACATAAAGTTATGCCTGCGTCAAATTTACTTGAGCAGATCGGATTTGGTCAAAAAAATACTGTTGCTTCAATTAAAGGGTCAACAAAGAAAATTGGTCAAAAGTATCAAGATGCATTGATTGTGCTTTACAACAAAGCAAATTTACAACCAATTGTTGTACAAAAGCCTGATGAAAATGGGGATTATCAAATCCTTGGGCTTAACAACTCTATAAGTTGCTTTGTTATTGGTTTTGATAATAAACAGCAATATAACGCCATAATTCAAGACAACGTGGTGCCAAAATGAGTACGATCATTCCATCTTTAGATGCAGGGCTTGCGCAACTTAAAGCACTTGCAGATTTCATAGATCAGGGTAGCAACAATGCTACCTTTGCTTTTTATAGTGGTGCAAAACCTGCAAATACAAGTACAGTAGCAGATGAAACTAAGCGCTTAGTCACAATGACATTACCCAAGCCATCTTTTAAAAAGCTAAATCCTGACAACATAGAGCTTCAACAAACTGATGCAGCTGTTGTTTTAAGAGATGGCACGGCATTATGGGCGAGACTTTACAGTGGATCTGGTTCGGCAATTGCAGATTTTGCAGTGGGGGACCATATCGCATTAAACAATCCAGTGCTAGTTGCTGGCTCAACACTCATGCTGAATTCAGTCATATTGAGACCAGTGATTCAATAACTTAAAAGGGTGTAGATGTGTCTAACTATACGCCAGCAGATTCACATGTTGTAAATCTGAACTTTAAAGATGAACTTCAAGCTGTTGATGCACACAATGTTGTGCTGAATTTCGGTATCGATGAGATTCAGACTGCAACACTTGAAGCAGTTATCAGTACAGTATTAATCGCTCAATTGGCTGCTGAGAGTTTCAGTTTAAATACGCTAGATGCCAAAATTCAAACAGGTTTTGTTGCTGAAATACATGTGGTACAAGGGCAGCTCTCGCAACTAAACAGCATTGTCAGTACAGGCTTTACAGCAGAAATAATAGCTTTACGTATTGATCAGTTCTGTGCACTTGAGGCCCAAATTAATACAGCGTTTATACCTGATCTGACAGCGCGATTTGATATTAATCATAATGTGGGTGTTTTTCACTTACTAACGGATCAATATCAATTAGCAAAGCAAATCACGATGCAAAATGCATTTAAATTTTCAAAACCAATTCTGAAAGCACTAAACAGTGCTTTTTTTTACGACAAAGGATTAGTTTTATCAGTAGCAAGTAATCTTAGGTTTGAAAAATCCAACGTACTTAATCAATCGATTCAGAAGGTTTATGAGCAAGCAAGCGGGCTTGGAATTAAGTCTAATTTTGTATGGCAGGATAATGAAAGGATCGGCATTAAAAAGTCTTTGATTTTTGAAGAGTTTGAAAAATTGCATATTCAAAGGCAGTTTGATTGGGTTGAATTGGTTAAAAAGCGAAAGCAATTTACTTACTCGTATGACGTTGCCCAACACTTCGAAAGGACTTATCAATTTGAATGGGATCGAGGTCTTGAATTAATCACTACAAGTCATTTGGCTTGGGATGTAGCAAAACAGATTCATTACCGCAAACATCCTGTTCAACCATGGACAAAGCCTGAATTACCGCAATACGTTGGAAACACAGATTTAGAGTTTAATTGTTTATGTGCAGAAGTTGATGCACACAATGTCATTTTGAATTTTGGTGTTGATGACTGCATACCGGGTGTAGCAAATAAAAAATGGTGGTATATCGTGAACAATGTATCGGTTGTAAATACACGAACAGGTGAAGAAATTAAGGTTTACAACGGCTCATACAATACAGATCGAAGTCGATGGTGTTGGTCCTATAGCTTGACTGTTGCCGAACCTGAAATAAGTAAATTAGAAATTGGTGATGTACTTCAAATCAGTGTGAATGGAAATACTCATTTAATGCTCTATGAAGAACACTCTAAATCTCGCCAATTCGCAGATACAAAATACACGGTCACAGGTCGAAGTCAGTCTGCATTACTTGAATCGAAGTACGCACCTGTACGTTCTTATTTGCAAGAGAATGAGCGGACATCAGTACAGCTTGTACAGTCTGAGCTTGATCGCGTTAGCAGTGAAACGGTATTGAATTGGCAGTTGCTCGATGAACTCGGTTGGATTGTTGAGACAGAAAGTTTGAGCTATACAAACCTCGCACCAATTGATGCAATTAAAATGATAGCTGAAGCAGGTGGTGGCTTTATTTATAGTGAAAAAAATAGCAACACAATTTCAATCCGTCCGCTTTATAAAAAGACGTATTGGGACGCTATGCAGTTTGAAGATTATGACAAGCTATTACCTGAAAGCCTTGTACTACAGCATTCAGAAAGCTTTGATGATTTACCAAGCTACAATTCAATTACGCTAACAAACTCTCGAAATGGCAATGTTGGACAAGTGAAAAGGCGAGATACTGCAGGGGATATTCTACTTGAGCCTGTAAGCAATACTCTATTCACTGCTGTCAGTATGGGGGGCTTTGGTAAAGCTCAGTTAGCAAAATCAGGTCGTGTTGAATCACATGATTTCACTTTGCCTATTGAGTCTAAGTTGAGGGAGTTTACACCGGGAGAAACAGTAGCATTTAATACCGAATGGTGGGGTGTTGTTGATTCAGTGAGTGTTTCATTTACTTATGCTGAAGTTAAACAGCAGATCAAAGTGGAGCGCACAGTGAATGAGTAATGCACTAAAAAGGCTTATGGCTTTAATGCCTAAAACCCCTGAATTTATTGGAACCATTACTTCTGTGAATCATCCGAATTATAAAGTATTGGTCTCTGATAATTCAGGCTTGGTGATGTGCACGAGTCAGGTTATTTACAAAATAGGAGATAAGGTCTTTATCTCCAATAATGAAATCAAAAGGTCTGCACCGCAGGGTACTGTGGTTCAGATAGAAGTCTAAACTTAATTGATATATATGCACCGAAAGGTGTTTTTTTATTGCCAAAAATAAGGGGGCGTACGTGAATGAGCCAAGTGCATCACTGTGGAAAAAGTTAAATGAAGTCGCAGATAAACTGCAAAAAGTTTCTGAGCAGTTGGTGGAAACAAACGCAATTAATAAAGGTTACCACCAGGCACTTGATCAGCAACGGGTAAAAGTGGAGGCACTGGAACAGCAGAATCACAAAGCGCAAGGTGCAATTGCCATGCTGAAGTGGGGGCTTGGTATTGTGCTTGGAGTAGCAATTTCTGGTGGTACTTGGACCATTAGTTCAATTAATCAACTTAAACAAGATATGGCAATTATTCAAAGTCATAGAGAGGATAGTAAATGAAATTAATCAATGAAAGTGCATTCAAGCACTTATCCGTAAAGCTCCCAATGTTGGGGGCTTTTTTATTACTTGTGCTTATTCCGGCATTGCAATGGGCTTTAGATTTTCAAGTGATTCCAAAAGAATATGAAGCAGTTTTAATTGGGGTGGTACTTCCACTTTTGGCCTTTATTGGACGTAAGATTTATCAGCCACAATTACACCAAGTTCAAAGTTTTGCAGCTGTACCAAATACAGATGATAATTTGAAAAATCTCTTTAGTAATTTTCGGAAATTAGCAGGTGGTTCGTTATCTCAGGTGCAAGTTGATCAGATTAATCACTTGGTTGCAGGCTTTCAACAAAAACAAAAGACAGTCAGTATTGCAGGTATTGCTTTAATTTGCAGTTTTGAGGGCATAAAACTCAAAGCATACGATGATGGTGTTGGTGTATGGACCATCGGTTTTGGTACCACAATTTATCCCAACGGCATCAAGGTTAAAAAAGGGGATACTTGCACTGAAGCACAAGCCAAAGCGTATATGGCACATGATTTAAAGAAATTTGAATCTGCTGTGAATAGTGCTGTGACTGTTTCGATCAATCAAAATCAGTTTGATGCACTTGTATCGCTTGCTTATAACATCGGTAAAGGAGCTTTTGAGAAATCTACATTGCTCAAAATATTGAATGAATCAGATTATAAGGGTGCATCTGCTCAATTTAATGTATGGAATAAAGGTGGTGGCAAGGTAATGCAGGGTCTTGTGAATCGTCGTGCTGAAGAGCGAAAGTTGTTTGAGAAAGCCCTTTAGAGGGCTATTTCGCATAAGGTGTATTATGTTAATTTTAGAAAAACTGATTAATTATCAATTAAAAATATAGAGAGACATTTATGAATTCATATCTTGGTTCAGGAGCTGGTTTTCCTGCTGGAACTCTTGTAAATACTGATAAGGGTTTAATCAAAATTCATGAAATTAAACTAGGTGATATGGTTTTATCTCGTCCTGAATGGGGTGGGAAAAATGCGCCGACTGAATATAAACGAGTAACGAGAGCTTTTTGTTCAGGGGAGGATTTAATATATCGGTTACTGTATGTTGATCATGATGTAGAATACAGTGATGGTGAAAGACTTAAAGTGAAGACATTATTCGTTTCTGAAAATCATCCTATATGGGTTGAAAGTAGGAAAGAGTGGGTTCCAGTATGCAACATTGATGACTATGAAAGTACTCTTTCTTCTTTCGATTCAAAAAAAGAATTTTCAGTCGTATCTGTTTATCCGGTCCTTAAAGTGGAGAAACACTTAATTCAAATTAATAAAAATGCATTATTTGATTTAAGTAAAGTTGGGTTCTGTTCTCGTAATGAAATGTGGCCAGATTTAGATATGGTAATTGTGGACTCAGCTACAGGCTTAAAAGTGGGTAGTTATGATATCGATAGTTCATATGATGCCAGACATGATTATAATACCTTATCAATAGAGGAAACTGAGTATCTATGGAATTTCCGGGGAGGAGTTGCAACACTAAGTACTCAGGTATTTAATTTGGAAGTTGAAGAATATCATACCTATTTTGTGGGCGAGGATGGTATTTGGGTTCACAATAATAATGAATGTTCTGGACATGAGGCTGTACCTGGTAAGTATGATAATTCTCAAACTAAATTAACACTGACTGAGAAAGATGATTTGGTTTTACAGTGGGCAAAATCTGGTTCTGTCGCATTAAGGTGAACTTGGGCTACTATTAAAATTTATAAATATAATATACAAATACTTAAATAACTTCCTCCATTTAACATAATGCACTTATGCGAAATCAAGAATTTGACCCTGTGGTATTAATATTTATAATTTTTATAATTTCAAAACCTAGATATTAATCTAGGCTTTTTTAGTCCGTGTAACGCCAATTATGTTAAATGGAAGAATTAAATCCATCCGCCTGTAATGAAATCTCCTGAATCATATCCAACAGAATACCCAATCTTGCTCTCTGGATAAGCGGTTTTATAATGATTGATTGACGCTTGTGCTAGCTTAAGTGCATAAGCTAAGAACAAAGGATATTCAGCATAATTATCTAGTTCAGTTTCATCTGCTAATTCTTCAATAGATCGTAAAATTTTAGAGCTAAAAGCTCCTTGCTCAGGGTAATATGTTTTGGCTTCAGACATCCAATCTAGATTATCTTCTTCTGCAATATATTGATCTGATACTGCAAAATATAGATAACCATTATCAGAAAGACCAAACCAAAACCCTTGCTCAATAAAGGGAGAAGTTTCTTTTTTTAAAGTGTCAATTATATGGGCTGTTAAACTTTTAACTTCAGTTGTGTAATCTAATTCTTTGAATAGATCCCAACTTTTGTTTGGCTGCATTTCATAGCAATGATTAATGATCCTAGTCATGAAATTATCAATATCTGGATCATTTTTATGAAGATCAATTTCTTTAAAGATTTTTACAAAGTCAAATGACATAAATAGCCTACATTTCCTAAGATTTTAATAAGTAAGATACTTTTAGATTTTCTAAAATTAACATAATACACCTTGTGCGAAATACTTGTGTTAGAACCCATTTAAAGTGTCTATATTCTCACCAATAAAAATGTCTGGTTTATGATGGTTTTTATCACCATGGAC
>NZ_JBLYZK010000027.1:0-41137 GCF_048551395.1 Acinetobacter sp. TY1 | reverse complement strand
GTCTTACTTAATGGTATTAAAGCCAGTGGTTGGTATAACTATTTTGATCATGTTAATGCTGTTGGTAAAGAAAATAGTTTTATAGAGCATCTTGATTCACTTTCTAATATTTGATTTGTATAAATCAATTTTTTAAAATTCTTATAAGAGACAAAAAAGCACAAGCAAAAAAACTCTAGCTTGTGCTTATAATATTAAGTTTAGAACTATATAGGTCGTTACTCTTTTAAAGGCTTAGAATAAAAAGAGATTTTCCCAATGGTTATTCCAGCATCATTTTGTTGTGTGAATACTGGTTTTGTTGTTAAATCTGTAGGCCTGAAAATAAGTTGAAGTTGATCAAAATTAGTCGCTCCAATTTCTTGCAAATTATCTGAAATATTTAATTCAACATCATTGAGCTTTGCCCCTGAATGATGGCCGTGACCTCCTTCATCAACGCCGAAATATGAGAATGTCATTAAATAACTCTTTTTAGAGTTCTCTTTATTAACCAAATAAACACTATAGGTTAATAGAGGATTATTCTTCAATTCTATATTTTCAAGCTTTAAAAAACTTTCTGCAGGTTTATTATTGAGATTAGATTTTAAATTTTTTGCAGGTATTGCAAGGTTAATTTTATCGGGCATTTGACCCAATATCGCTGTTGATTTTAAATCAAAACTCTCATGACTACCCAACGGACTTGAAATTGCTTTAAGCGCACCGAGTGAGTGTTCTGTATTTTTCAAATCGAGATCTTCATATTTAGGCATATATTCAGGGCTAAATGCATCGGCTACTTTTACAGTAACTTTATTGCCATTTTCATCCACAAAACTCATTTTTTTTTCAAACCATGCAGGATCCATCCCTAAATTTTTCTTAGCCCATTCAAGTGTAATTTCTTTTCCATTACTTTTTGTTTCCATCCATTTTTGCCATAATCGGTCAATATTCCGATGATGTAAATAAAAGATTGGATCATTCCCTGCTGCAGGAACAACTCCCATATAAGGAGCAATACAATTAGCACCAACTCCACAATGCATCATTCCATGCGGATCTTGCTCAATTAAATTTGAAAAACCATTTCTTTCATTTGAAAAAAACTTTTCAGCTTTCAATGCCTCTGAACCTAATATATCAACACCTTCCCCTTTTCCATTCATGTAAGCATTAATGCTTTGCTGTCCTGTATTTAAGCCCTTAGTGCGATATTGACTATATATTGACTTATCTTGCTCAGTAAATTGTGTTGGCAAAGCTACAGAAAAACTTTCTTCATCATAATTATCTTCATACTTCCAATATGGCAATACGAACTCAGCACTTCCACTCGCTTTTTTCAGTGTTTTATTAAAGAAATGTAGATAGAGTCGATGCCAAGGTAAAAACATATCATTAGCTACATCCTTAGAGCTATGTGGGCAAGTCCCCCAAACATCTTGTGCAATTTTATCATCTAAAACGGTTTGATTACGAATAGCGGTATAGTATGTCGTATACGTTATACAGAGTTCTATTTCTTCTTTCGATTTATTTTTGAAAGCTTCACTAAAACAACTCCCTACTTTATTTTTAATAGTATCTTTTAATGCTTTTGCATTTGGATCAGTTGATAGATCTTCAGCAAAATAACCATGTATATTTGCCCAATACTGTAAACTCGTCCTAAAATCCTTTGAATCATGAGCAGCATTATTACGCTTTTTCATCTCGTCAAATGCTTTATCTAAGATCTGTATATTTTTTGGATTTTTTGAAAAATTTTCATAACTTTGAATATTCGCGAAAGTTGTTCCTTGCATAAAAAAAAGAAGACTTCCGGCACCAAATCCCATCATAATTTTTTTCATTTTTATTTCCCCGATAAAAATTGAACAATAATTAAAACACAGATATTATAAATTTTATATTTATTTCAATTATTTAAGTCAAAAGGAAGTTTTCATGAAGCCAAAATTAACAATCTTACTTTTTAACATGCTAGCGCTTTCAATAAGTATTTCACCCACAGTTTATGCAAAATCAGTGGTTATTATTAATCCAAATGAGTTCCAACAAAGTCCCAATGGAAAGCCACTAGAACTCAATGTTCAAATGAAAAAAAGCACAATTTTTAATCCAAGTCTTAAAAAAATTGATGAAGTTGAGCTTCGACAATATATTGACGGGAGCAGTCAAAATACAGAAAATAATTCTCTAGTTGGTCCCACTATTCGAATCCAACCGGGAGCATCTTTAAAAGTTCTACTAAATAATAAATTAGATAATGACGAATGCAAAAAACAAGATGATCACAACACCCCTCATTGTTTTAATAATACAAACCTACATACTCACGGTTTAGCTGTAAATCCGGGTTATTTTAAAAAACCTGACTCCAAAGATACCGGTATTGCAAGTGATAACGTCTTTATTAATATAAAGCCGAATACGTCACAACCATTTCAATTTGAAATTCCGAAAAACCATCCTGCAGGCACATTTTGGTATCATCCGCATCTACATGGTTCAACAGCACTACAAGTATCTAGTGGTATGGCTGGCACACTTATAGTTGAAGGCAATAGATTTCCAAAAATCGAAAATAATAATATTGTCCAAGTCGGTGATATTGATATTCTCTTGAAACGTACAGATGAAAAAATCCTGATGTTTCAACAAATTCAATATAATGAGAATGGAAAAATTGATGATTATAATGAATTAAAAGACCCTTCATCTTGGGCTAAATCATCACGTTATACATCAATTAATGGATTAGTTTTGGGTAAATTAGAAATGACCCAAAATAAATTTTCTCGTTGGAGAATGATTCATGGAGGAATTAGAGATACTCTTGGTTTAATTATCAAAGAGCTACCAAATTCAGCCGATTTTAGTGATGATAAAGTTATTCAACAATGCCGTGAATATGGTGAATTTATTGATAACAAAGAAAATAAGGACATTGAAAAAATAACGAGATTTAACCAACTCAAATCTATCAATTTTAACACCTTTGCCCATGACGGAATTACTATGGCAGAGACTCAACCAACTAAGCTATCAGTATTACAACCTGGTTATCGCCAAGATGCTTTAATCTCTTTCCCAACAGTAAATAAATATTGTGTTTTTGATACAAAACTGAATGATAAAAATGAAATTAATAAAAATATTTCTAATAAGTTGAAAGCGCAACTATCTGAAAATCATGAACTATATGCAAAACTGATTAGTTGGGTTGATGTTAAAAAATCCACAGAACGTGAAATAAATATTCAAGCTTATTTAGCGAATCAAGCAAAACTGAAGAAATTACCTACTCAAATCATAAATCAAATTGCAAAAAATGACTTATCAGCTTTTGCACCATTCAAATCCCTAGAAAATGAACAAGTAAAAAATGATAAGCAAGAATTGAATTTTAATATTAATACTAGCTCTAAACCTACTTTTGAAATTAGCAATAAAATCAATGATGATAAAAATAGTAAAGCATACACAGGTAAACAAGAAGATGTACGTTATCTAAATTTTAAAACTACTGATGAGAGCAGTTACATCGACGAGTGGAATTTAACATCTACTCTAGGTGGACACCCTTTTCATATTCATGTAAATCCATTCCAAATCCAAAAAATATTAAATGAGAAAAATGAAGATGTTTCCGGCAATCCCTCTAATGGAGGTCAATATGATGTTCAATTTAATAACCTGAAGCATGTATGGAAAGACACTATTTTTGTCCCTAAAGGATATACCGTCATAACACGTACCCAATATGACAATAATCTTCTTGGCGATTTTGTTCTGCATTGTCACATTCTTGATCATGAAGACCAAGGAATGATGCAAGATGTACGTATTTGTGATCCAAATGAAAGCTTAGAGATGTGTAAAGCTAGACCTTTCGCAGGAGACACACCCAAAATTCAGCATTCTCATCATTGAAAAATGAGCCCTCAACTGAGGGCTTTCTCAAACAGCTTTTGTTCTATTAATCGAATCACAACCATGAATAGTCACAAACAAACCATGATAGTGCGCTAAACCCTATCATGGTCTCATATAAAATATTGATGCTTATGAGGAAATATCGAGTATTTCCCATAAAGCGTATTATGCTAATTTTAGATAAATTGCTTAAACCTCAATATAAATTGACAAATTTAAAATCGCTTTGCTTTAGCATTTATTTATATTTGATTACCTTTGTATAGCAATAAAAAATTAGTAAAATTAGAGCATAATATTTATTAAACTTAATGGATTAAATAATATGAAAAATTTTATTTTAATGGGATTATTGGCTATTGGTCTTAGTGGATGTATGAGTGCTACCCCAAATTATATAAATGGGAACTACTACTTAGCAGGAGACTCATCTTGTAAAGCAGGCAGACAAATCTCTAAGACTCGCATCATGTGTATAAATAAAAAAGGCCAAGATACTGGATACAGAGATGCGATGACAGACCAACAGCTATACATGTATCAACAGAATCGGCAACTAGAGCTACAGATGTTAAATAGTCAACCTAGATCGACTAATACTACTTGTTATAACAATGGGTATGGAATGATTTCTTGTAACTCCAACTAAATTTTCAGCTTGTGACAAATTATCATTATAGATGAGCAACAATCTAAGTAAAAAGCTCCATTTAACATAATGGTGCTCGAAATAGCCCTCAGTTGAGGGCTTTTTGATACAACTTAAATATAACAAATAATAGTGAAATCCATACGGGTAGCATCAATACCGACAGCATAAAACCCTGACTCCACATAATATAAAGAATGATTAACATAAAAGCCAAAACCACATAATTGGTGAATGGCGCAAATAACGCTGGAAATTTGGTCTTGACGCCCTGCTGTTTCATTGCTTTTTTGAATTTTAAATGAATTAAACTGATCATCATCCAATTCAATACTGCTGCTGCTACTACAATATAAATCAGATAACTTAATGCTTTTTCAGGTACAAAGTAATTAAGCAGAACACAACCAAAAATAAGCAATGCTGAAAATAAAACGGCAGGAACAGGAGTTCCTTGTTTAGTAACGTACTTAAAAATTTGCGGTGCATTACCTTGCTCTGCCAAGCCTAGTAGCATACGACTATTGGCATACATACCACTATTACAAACAGATACTGATGCTGTCAAAATAATAAAATTAAGTAAATGTGCAGCCCAGTCAATGCCCATTTGCTTAAAAATAAGTACAAATGGACTTTTATCTAGACCACCTAAATCTAATTGATTCCAAGGTACCAAAGACAAAAGAATAGCCAATGAACAGATGTAAAACAAAAAGATCCGAATAACTGTCTGATTCACCGCTTTAGGAATATTTTTTTCGGGATCTTCTGTTTCAGCAGCAGCCATCCCAATCAGTTCAATTCCGCCAAAAGCAAACATCATAAAAGCCAACATATAAAATAGGCCTTCAAAGCCATGCGGGAAAAATCCACCATGTGCCCATAAGTTGCTAATAGAAGCCGTTGAGCCAACATCTGCCGTCATTAGCAAATAGATACCAAAAATGATCATTGCAATAATTGCGAGGACTTTAATCATCGATAGCCAGAATTCAGACTCCGCATACAGCTTTACATTGGCTAAATTAGCAAAGGTCATCACAATAAAAAAGAACAATACAGATGTCCAAGCAGGAATATGAGGCCACCAATAATTGACATATTTCCCAATAGCCGTCAGCTCAGTCATTACCACCAAAATATATAAAACCCAATAATTCCAACCCGTCAAAAAGCCAGAAAATCGTCCCCAATATTTAAAAGCAAAATAACTGAACGAACCTGTAACGGGTTCATGTACAATCATTTCACCAAGTTGACGCATAATCAAAAATGCAATTAAGCCACCAATCATGTAACCTAAAATGATAGATGGGCCAGCGGATTGAATAATATGTGCTGAACCTAAGAATAAGCCTGTGCCAATTGCACCGCCCATAGCAATCAATTGAATATGACGGTTCTTTAAACGGCGCTGAAGTTTAGGCGTCTCGCTACTCAAAACAGAATCTCATTGGATAAAACGTGAATTGTAGATGCTAAGCACCATATAACCTAGCCCATCAATGGAAATAATTTTAGATTTACATTTTGAGGATCTAATTTATCGTTAAATGAAGATAGAATAGTTGAAGTTGATGATAAATTCTTTCATCACAGTCAACATATCTCGATCTTAAAAACACGTAACTTACACCACTTCGCCCTATTGATATAGATATGGTTTATATAGGCAATTAAAATATTAATGTGAAGGTCGATCAAACAGTTTAGGGTACGGAAAAGTTCATTGTTATATTTCCTTTCGACAAAAAATGTTTAACTTATAGGTCTGACTCGTATAATAAAACCAATTAAGTCAGCGTCACGATAAATACTCTGCCCTTTTTCGCCAAAATCTAAATCATCTATATTTTACTTATTAATTCTCATCTTTATAAAAACTCAGTATATTTTAAGAAAATCTATTTAAAAGAATTTCTCAAGAATATATATGAGGTCTAAAACCAATTAGACAATGAGTAAAAATACAACACAATATATTGTTTTATATAAATTTATTACTCAATGTTAATTCATGCTTGTATTATAAAAAAAGTAAAATCCACTTAGTCTTTGATGGATTGGCATCGGTTGCATATGGTTGTATTTTCAATATCTTATAAAAATTAAAGGTTACATAAGATTGTAGTCATTTGTTTATTTAGCAGATCAAAAATAAATCCAATAGATTAGTTGTAGACATTATATAAAAATCATAAAGTAAATTCTTTAATGAGAAAATTACATGATTTGTAAACAAATTTACAATACATCATCCCTATCGTTATTCAAACTCGATATATTTATTAAGTACTTAAATATGCGAGCTATATGATGAACAATACATTTAAGATTTTTACCCTTATTTCTGGAATAGCATTCCTTAGCATGGCTACATTAGCATATGCTAGTGATGAAAAAGTACAAACTGTAGCAAAAGTTGATCTTAATAAATATTTAGGAACATGGCATGAAATTGCGCGTAAACCGCTATATTTTCAAAAAAAATGCGATTACAACGTAACTGCAAATTACTCGTTAAATGAAAATGGAACAGTTAAAGTTGATAATAAATGCTTTAACAAAGATGGAAAACTTCAGCAATCGATTGGTGAAGCATCAGTACAAAATACCCCAGAAAATTCTAAACTAAAAGTGAGTTTTTTACCAAAAGCGCTTCGTTGGTTACCTGTCGGACGAGGTGATTATTGGATTTTAAAATTAGATGAAGACTATCAAGTTGCATTAGTCGGCACACCAAACAAAAAATACTTATGGTTATTGAGCAGATCCCCAACACTTGATCCAGCAATTGCTACCGAGTTCTTAAATCATGCTAAAAACCAAGGTTATAACTTAAGCGATTTGATTCACACAAAACATAAATAAATAATAAAGCCCTCAATGAGGGCTTTATTATTGCTGTTTAATTGTTAACTTAATTTTTTTAAAAATAAAGCGCGGTTTAAAACCCAATTAAAAGTATCCTAAAGAAACTGAGATTAATCCAATGGGCAATAACCCATCCAATCATTTTTAATCTTTTGTAATTCATCTCCAGCTAATTCTTCGTGATAATAAATACAATACGTAGTATCAGGATATTCAATAACATGTTTATAAAGCAAACCAACCAAAGATTTATAAATCACATCAGGAAAATCATCTTCATCCAAAGTGAGTTCATCAAATTCATAATTAAAATATACATTTTTCTTTGCTTCAAATGCTTCCATCACAACCACAACAAATCTTGATTCTAAAAAATGTAACTTATACCACTTGAGCCTATTGGTATAGAATTGATTTTTATATCTTTAAAATGATTCAACATATAAACACTAGGTTTTATCAAACAACGTACGCTCAACAAAACGTCTATTCACAAGCCCTTGTAAAACACGACCACTCGCCTTATTCCAAACATCAAATTGTGCAGATGCACCATGATAATCACCAACATTCAACTTTTTAAGTAAAGTAGAATTTCGAAATGCGCCTGCACCAATGTTATAAGTCAGCGAAACCAATGCATCGAACTGATTCTGATCAATTGATACTTTTACAGCTTGATCAACAGCATGTTCAAATTTTTTTAAATCATGTGACATATAAAATTTTGCTTGCTCAAGTGTACAAATATCACCTTTTCTAACCCTTGTACCACTTGGATAAACTATCGTACCGAAACCAATACTCCACACGCCTACGCCATCATCATAAGCAGATAACTGTAAGCCTTCAAATCGACAAATCATTTCAATCCCTTTAGGACTAATCATCATCGTATCTCTGGCAATCCCAATATTACGATCTGAGTCAGAAGCAGTCGCAACCGAAGAGTGCATCACATCTCGTTGTTTTCGTCCCAAGAAAGTATCACTAAATACTTCTAACAATTGTAAAATTGATTTCATTTAACACGCCTTCATTTTACATGAACCATAATTTTTAGATTTAGATAAAGCCCCAATCACTTTGAATAATCGATAAGTAATAAAAAAGCCCATCTTACGATGAGCCTAGCTTCTAAATCTAGAGAGACTTAGATAACTGTAATACCACTTGCTTGAGGGCCTTTTTTACCAGCTGTAACGGTAAATTGAACACGTTGACCTTCATTTAAAACTTTGAAACCAGATGACTGGATTTCGCTGAAGTGTGCAAAAACGTCTTCACCGCTATCTGCAGCGATAAAACCAAAACCTTTAGTTTCATTAAACCATTTAACAGTACCAGTAGTGATATCTGACATACATTTCTCTCAAAAAAATTAAATAATAGTAGAAAATAACTTTTAAAATATAAACGTCTTATAGAACGATGGAGAAAATCAACAACGAAACAAAATCAGTAAACACGATAAAATTTATAATTCTAATATGATGCAGATAGAATAAACGATTTGAGTAAATATAGATAGAGTTTCACATTACTTATTGTATTTAAAATGATCACCATAGATCAATAAACAACCAAAAAAATAAGAGTAGATGTTATACGAATAACTCAATTAAAAGCCTACATCTGTAGGCTTTTATAACAACTTCAAATTCAACACGAACTTAATGCATTGAAATCTCTAGTTCTTCATCTTTCGCCATAAGTACAGATGCTAAAATTGGTACAGCCATAATTATAGGGAACATCAAAATCCATGCAACAACAGTGACTTCTTTCGAAAGCATAAAATGGATACCCAATGCAATCACCAACAAAGTCATAAACAGTAGAACTGCAAAACGGATGACAAAATTTTTCGGCATTATCTTCTCACTCAGGATCAAAGGCTTAGCCTGAGTATATACCTCATATTTTCATTTTTGTTATTTTATATGCATCTATTTTAAGTTATTTTAGCACTTTCAAAAATTTAGAACCGCCAATTTGGCGGTTATATTTATTAATGTGGAACGACAGACCAAAGTACATAAAATTCTTGAATCTTTGGTTCTAAAAATTCATCATTATCATTATCATAAATAAAAAACTTTTCTTCTAAAATGTAAGCTGCGCCACGTTTAGCAAGATAATCTTTTAGGAATACTTTAAATTTATTTGCCTGTTCAGGGAATACTTGTTCTCCATCATAAAGAATCATAATAACCTCTCTTTTCAACGAGCTACTTGATAAATATATTCTAGTTTGTTTGTGATTAAAAACAATTATATTTTTATTTATGTTACATAAATCACACTATTTTTATGATCTATTTTAAACCAATTAAAATTTAACAAATCAACTCCCCACTATATTCTTATTCCATGTTATGACTAATGAAATAACAATGATGGAGAATATATATGAGTTATCAAAATATCCTTGTTCCAATAGATGATTCTCCTATTTCCTATGCCGCTGTTGAGCATGCCGAAAAAATTGCTCAAGCCTTTGGAAGTCATATCACGATCTTGAGTGTGTTGGCTGTAGATCCTATGATTGGCGTAGATTTTTATAAAGTTGCACCATCTATTACTGAGTATATTCTTGCTGCTGAAAGAAATGCTAAAGGTCGCTTAGAGGATCTGCAACAAACATTATTGGGACATGGCATTCATGTAACGACTCGCATTGCACGAGATGTTTCAACGGCAACGGCTATTCTCAATATTGCAGATGAAATAAATACAGATTTGATTGTGATGGGTTCTCATGGTCGTACAGGGCTTAAAAAACTTGTTTTAGGAAGTGTTGCTCAAGAAGTTCTCAGCATCTGCCCTTTACCTGTGATGATTGTTAAACAATGAGTTATTTTTTCTTAAATTTATAAACCTCAAAATCAGCGCAGAAATCTTTTTAGACGTTAATCCGCTGATGTTAAATATCATCAACTATGTTTTGGTTGATTCATACTTTTAATTAAAATCATTCTTGAAAAATGAATATCGAAATGAATCATTTTTTGAAAATTTATCCAACTACTTCACATTAATTTTCAAATAAATTTTGTACTCTATTTAGCTACTTTAATCATATCTTTTTATATGTTATGAATATAGGGAACAATAAACAAAGAGGTGAAATCATTATGACTTATCAGCATATTTTAGTCCCTGTAGACGGCTCAGACATCTCATTTTCGGCAGTAAAACATGCCGTTGGACTTGCTAAAGCCTTCAATTGTAAAATTACGGCAATTAGCGTCATTGCTGAAGATCCATTTTCAGGTGCAGATTTTTACTATACAGCTGGTATGCTTCAAGACTACTTCAAAGAAGCCTATAATAATGCACAGCAAGCACTCGAAAAAGTGAATGAAATTGCTACAGTTGAAGGTGTCAACATTGAAACTTCAATAAAAAAAGGCATGGTGTCTGCAGAAACTATTATTGATACAGCTGAAGAATTAAATGTAGACCTGATTGTCATGGGTTCACATGGTCGTAAAGGCTTCCAAAAATGGTTACTTGGTAGTTTTGCACAAGATGTATTAAGCCAAACGACATTACCTGTATTTATTGTTAAAAAGTAAAATAATCGTTTAAAAATAAAAACCCCACATTTGATGGGGTTTTTTAATTTTCACAAACAATTCAAAATCATTGCTTTGTGATGAATTAGAGTAACTTAGTTTAACGCAATCACTTTGACCAAAATACTTTGTGACTCTTCGAAATCATCAAAAATTTGCTTACGCACTAACTCTTTAGATTTGACCTTAAAATCATGCTGCTGATAGTGAATAACATCAGGAATTTGATCAAAATAGTGCTGATCAACATCTAGACTTTCTTCAAAGAGTGGAGTCCCCAATTGATATTCTCGACTTTTCAGCACAACATACTTCACTGTTGTTTTCATCAATTTAACTCCTTTTCATATCCGCTTTATTTTCATTTATAGCATTATTTTACTGATAAAAAATCCCTGATTTACTGATTTCGTATAGATTTTCCGCAATTAGCCTTTTAACGGTATCAACCAACACTATTTAATATCCAATAATTTAGTTTCGCACAAAACATAAATGAACCATTTTCTCTATCACTTAACATAAATAATTAGCCAAATTAAATAAAAACTTAATAAAGTGTCACACTTGATTAAAAAATTAAAAATATTAGGAATCCAATCAAAAAACATGATAAATATAATTTATAGCTTAATTTCAATAATTTAACGAAAAAAAATTTAAACAATACAAACATAAATGGATATTTTTAACACAAATTAAAGATAACCAGTTCTCACTTTATTATTTTTATGATAAATTATTGTGAATAAAAACTAAACGGTCATAACAATGAAATATTCAAGCATACTTCTGCTAACAACTTTATCACTAAGCAGCTTAACACTTACAGGATGTGTGGTACTCCCTGGTAAATGGTTTAAACCAACAACCAACGCTTTAAGTAACTCAATGAATCCTTCAGATACAGTTCGACGTACTGAAACATCAGGATCACCGCTTTGTGATTCTAATACTGTTTGCCCAGAATTTTCTGTAGATTGGAGAAGCTCACAGGGACAATACAACTTGTATTCAGATATTTTCCATATTAATCAGTATGATATTAAGAAAATTAACTTTAATATCGATGGTCAAAACTATAGCTACCCCCCAACAACACCTTCAACTTATCGTAGGCTTCAAAACTCTAGCCTGATTGACTCAACTAATTACGTCACAGTTCCTCGTAGTTTTTTAACTATTTTAGCTAGAGGTAAAAATATCACCATGACCGTCAATACAAATCAAGGCGATGTGAGTGGTGTACTTTTAGACAGCAACCATGAGTCTGGTGGTTATAAAGTCTTTATGCGTGGTTATAAACAATAATTGATGCTGTTTATTTCTCATCAATAAGAAAACAAAAAGTAGTATTCATCATAATGCTGCTTTTTTTATTACCCATCTATCTAAATGTTGACTTTTATTCATAATTCCACCACTAAAATAAGATTGGTTATTCCATTTTTATGCATTAAACGGTAAATTTAACAAGTTCAGTGCATTGTTATAACAATCAATAACAGTAAGATCCATGTTACTCAGGAAAATTTATGAAAATTCAGCTCGCATTTCTTTCATCTGTACTTTTATTATCGGCATGTGCTACTCCAAATTCTCTCAAAGTTGTGACAAAAGGCCCTTTGATCTGTGAAACCAACGAGGTTTGTCCTGAACTTGCAATGCGTTGGAATGAAGAAAAACGTGATGGTTTTAAAATCAC
The DNA here is from genome assembly GCF_048551395.1 of Acinetobacter sp. TY1. Taxonomy (NCBI): domain Bacteria; kingdom Pseudomonadati; phylum Pseudomonadota; class Gammaproteobacteria; order Moraxellales; family Moraxellaceae; genus Acinetobacter; species Acinetobacter sp. TY1. Next base: position 28,398 of record NZ_JBLYZK010000027.1, on the reverse strand, counting down.
TGCCGATATTAAAAATACTGAGCAATATAATATTCAACAGTTTGTATTTAATGTCGATGGTCAGCCTTATGCTTATTCAACGATTGCTGCAACAGAGAATAGTACACTTGAAAATGGTACAAAACTATCTTCAAATTATATTATTGTCCCAGTCAGTTTCTTAAACTCTTTCCGTAGTGGTAAAGAAATTTCATTGAAACTTATTACAGATAAAGGTGATATAGAGCGCCCAATTCTAAAAGCTGATGGTCAACAATCTTCTGCTTATTTAACCTTTATCAAAGGTTATTCTCAACACATTACACAACCATAAATCCGTTAAAATCTCAAAAAAAAAAAACCAAACATAGCGTTTGGTTTTTTAATCAAATACAAATTGTGTTAAATCGGAGTAAATGGTGCAACTACATCGGAATTTTGCGCACGATGACGCATAAAATGATCCATCAACACAATCGCAAGCATCGCTTCAGCAATTGGCGTTGCACGCACCCCCACACATGGATCATGACGACCTTTGGTCAATACATCAGTATCTTCCCGATTCATGTTAATGGTTTTACCTGGCGTAGTAATACTTGCGGTTGGTTTCAGCGCAATGGCAATACGAATGGTCTGCCCCGAAGAAATCCCACCTAAAATACCACCTGCATGATTGGCAAGGAATCCATCTGTCGTAAGTTCATCACGTGTTTCATGACCAAACTGCTCCGCAACCGCAAAACCATCGCCAATTTCAATACCTTTCACCGCATTAATTGACATCATGGCATGGGCAATATCGGCATCTAAACGATCAAATACTGGCTCGCCCCAACCCACAGGAACTTGTTCAGCTAAGATTTCAAGTTTTGCACCACAGCTTGTGCCCTGTTCGCGCAACGAAGTCACTAGTGCTTCAAAACGAGGAACAGCATCGGCATCACCACAGAAAAATGGATTATTGGAAACTTCATTCCAATCCAAAACTTTAGCTTTCTCTGTACCAATCTGTGTCACATGACCACGAATTAAAATACCAAACTTTTCAGCTAAGTATTTTTTCGCAATGGCACCAGCAGCCACACGCATCGCTGTTTCACGTGCGCTTGAGCGACCACCACCACGGTAATCACGGAAACCATACTTCTGTGTATAGGTATAGTCGGCATGACCTGGGCGGAAAGTCTGAGCAATGTTGCCGTAATCTTTCGATTTTTGATCTGTATTACGAATCAATAAACCAATCGATGTACCTGTTGTTTTACCTTCAAATACACCTGAAATAATTTCGACTTCATCAGGCTCTTTGCGTTGCGTGGCAAATTTTGATGTACCTGGTTTTCGGCGATCTAAATCAATCTGTAAGTCTTCAGCAGACAAAGCCATGCCTGGTGGAACACCATCAACGATTGCCATTAAACCAACGCCGTGAGATTCTCCACAAGTCGTAACACGGAAAAGTTGCCCAATACTGTTACCTGCCATGCCTACAATTCCTTATGCTTGTATAGATTGAATAAATAAATCTCGGTATTGACGACATTGTGCTGCGGTCAGTGCAAAAATACCTGAACCACCGTTTTGAAATTTCAACCAATGGAAATCAATGGTATTGAAGTTCTGTTTCATTGCCCATTCAGAATTACCAACCTCAATGACAATTAAACCATCTTCTGTTAGGTAGTCTGCTGCTTGAGCTAACATTTTACGCACCAGATCTAAACCATCTTGACCCGCTGCCAAAGCAAGCTCAGGCTCATGATGAAATTCTTCAGGCAGTTCTGCCATATCTTCCGCATCTACATACGGTGGATTTGATACGATCAAATCATATTGATTTTCAGCAGGAATTTTGTCAAATAAGTCTGATTCAAGCAAAGCCACTTGATATTGTTTGTCGTGATGTTCTGCATTGATTGAAGCAACTTCTAAAGCATCTTTAGAAATATCGGTTGCATCAACATCAGCATCTGGGTATGCATACGCCAAAGCAATCGCAATACAACCTGAACCCGTACACATATCTAAAATACGCTGTGGTTTCTTAGGTTGTGGATTTGCAGGTAAATTGTTTAAGGCTTCACGCACTTGATCATTTTCATCTAAGCAATATGGCGCGAAACGTTGATTGATTAACTCTGCAATTGGTGAACGAGGAATTAGCACACGCTCATCGACATAATAAGGTTTGTCACAGAAATAAGCCAAGTTCAACAAGTATGAGGTTGGTACTTTTTCATTGATACGACGTTCAAGTAATGCAAGAAATTCAGCTTTTTCACTTGGTAATAATTTAGCATCAAAAATTTCAGCATCTGCCTTCCATTCGAGCGACAAGGTCTGTAAAACCAAGGCTGAACTTTCTGCAAAATAATCTTCAGTCCCCTGACCCAAGTGTGCATCGTATTGACGTAGTGCTGTCACACCAAAGCGAATAAAGTCACGAATGGTCGTTAAATTTTCAGCAGCTTCCTGTAAATGTTCAGGGCTAATAGTCGGTCGATCCACTTAAGGCGTCTCCAAGGGTAAATTTTTAAACGCCTTATGATACCTTGTTTTTATGACTTTTATAATGCTTTGCCCATGCTCAATTTAGAAATTATTTCAATCGGTACAATTGTTTTTCAAGTAAATCTGCTCGAGTCACAGTCATTTTAATTGCACAATTTAAAAAATAAGTCTTTCGTTCAATCGAGTCTGAACTAGTTTCTTTACGACAATTGGTTGCGCGTAATTTTTTCCATTGTTTATTTGCTGCTTTTTGACTTTTCTTTTCCGCATCACCATAAAGTGCTAAAGAGGCCTTAAAATTATCTTGAGCGCGCTTATGTTGATAACGATATTCAGCATTCATACAACTCGTAACAGCACTTGTTGCAATGCCTGCACTATTCATACATGCAGCATAGTTAGCGCTATACCCCATAGCTTGAATTTGCATGGGTAATATACAGACCGCTACCAACACGGCGAGTGCTTTAAATTTCCCCAAAATTTGTACGTTCATTTCATCCCCAATTTTTATGCTTTAAATCATTTCTAAATTTTACGCTGTTTCTTTAAATCCATTTAAGATCAAGAAACTGACTTTTTACGTCTATTCATTCTATGCAAAAATATCATAGAACAATAGTCTGTATCTTTCACAATCTCTATCTTTCAGCGCTTAAATTTATCCCTTAAACACAATTTAATGTATGCTTCTGTTCAACCTTGATAATAAAGTTAGATATTGAGTCAACAATGCTAGAAATGATCAACATCCTATTTCCATCAATTGCCTTGATTGGTCTAGGATTTTATTTATTTCATTCACGTATGCTCGATGAAAAATTTTGGAATGGTGCAGAAAAGCTCAATTACTATATTTTATTTCCATCGTTATTATTTAGCTCTCTTGCACATGCCGATATCAATATGGGGCATCTCGACTCCATATTCATCGTTATTTTTTCAATGATGGCTATTGTGATTGGTAGTGTTTATGCATTTGCATTCATCAAGAAAAGCCCTGTTGCAGAAATAGGCGTATATATTCAAAGTTTGATTCGTTTCAATACTTATATTGGTTTATCAATAGCTGCTACTTTAAATAACCCTGAAATTAAAAGTATTTTAGTCAATATCTTGGCAATTACCATTCCATTCGTCAACGTGGTTTCAATATTATCATTAACACCTAAAAACCAACTTAAGATTAAAAATATCTTTTTATCTTTAATCAAAAATCCGCTGATTAGTTCATGTTTACTCGGTATTACATTTAATGTTCTAAATATTCCAATTTGGAATGGATTTACAAGTTTACTCAATGCCTTTTCAAATAGTAGTTTGATGCTTGGTTTACTTTGTGTCGGAACTGCAATTCAGCTTAAAGGCATGAAGGAATATTTAGCTCAATCACTGATGATTAGTTTTTTAAGACTCCTCCTCATTCCATGTATCGCATGGTTATTGATTCAATTTTTTAATTTAAATGATGAAGCCATTGTTGCCATTATGATTTTCTTTGCTATTCCCACAGCCTCTTCAGCTTATATTCTAACAAAGCTATTAAAAGGTAATTATCAACTCATGGCATCTGTGATTAGCCTGCAAACGATTCTATCTATTTTTAGTTTGGCACTCATTTTGTCATTATTACATCAGCCTTAATATCCTTTTTTATCTGATATTATCAGCAATCATTTTTACTTACATAATACGCTTTTCTAACCGCAAAAAAGGAACAAAAACATAAATCATGATCAAAAAAAATATTGATATACTGAAATTTAAACCAAGATCATGACTCATAATAAGAAAAGAAATATTTATTAAAAAACTAGAAATCATCACCAAGAACAATGAAAAATTATATTGGTATTTTTGCTTCGCCATTTTGAATGAAGCATAAGACAAATAAGTACAGATAAGAAAAATAAGCAAATCATATTTTAAATATAAAAAATTTTCTATCATCAGAAGCACGCTATACATTTAGTATTTAAAAACCCTGAATTAATCAGAGTTTTTAAATCAATACACTTTACACAACATTAGATTATTCACTCAATGCTGTTTCAATAAAGTGTAAATGGTCGACACCCCAAAACATCTCATTACCAACAAACCATGTTGGCGCACCAAATACACCACGTTGAATGGCTTCTTCCGTAACTTTTTTAAGCTGTGCTTTTACACCTTCATCATTGAGCCATGCCTGAACCTGTTCCACATTCAAACCCAACAAAGTCACGACTTGTATCAATTCATTCATATCATTTAAGTTTTTTGGCTCGCCAAACATCGCATTAAATAAACCCGCCAAAATACGCACAAAATCTTCAGGTTGATGTAATTGTACAGCAGTAATTAAGCGCATTAACTGTAATGTATTGATCGGGAAATATGGGTTCATTTGTAGGGGAATATGCCAATACTTCGCCCAACGTGCCATATCTTTCATTGAATATGCTGCTTTCGCAGGTACCATCATCGGGCTATTATTCCCTGTGGCTTTGAATACACCGCCCAATAACATCGGTTTCCAAATCACTTCTGCCTGATGCTGTTGTGCAATTTTTTGAATTTGAAAAAATCCTAAATAGCTATAAGGACTACCTAAATCAAAATAAAATTCAACCTGTTTCATTCTTTATACATTCCTTGTGTGATTAATATTTGCCGAATTGTTTTAAATATTATAAAACTTACTTTTAATTAGTAACTATATTTTAAGTATCTAGGTATTTGAACAATTTACCTTTTACAATTACCACTTTTCCATCCAAGGACGTAAATCTAATTCATGTGTCCATGCATCACGTGGCTGTTGCGCCAAATGCCAATAGTTTTCCGCAATATGTTCAGGGTTCAAAATACCGTCTTGATCTTTTTTTTCATACATTGCAGGAAAAGTATTTTTAATAAAATCAGTATCAATTGCACCATCGACTACCACATGCGCTACATGAATATTTCGAGGACCCAATTCACGTGCCATACTTTGTGCCAATGCGCGTAGTGCATGTTTTGCACCCGCAAATGAAGCAAAATAAGCACTACCACGTATTCCTGCTGTCGCACCTGTAAAAATAATGGTGCCTCGTTCACGAGTAACCATCCGCTTCGCAACTTCGCGACCCGTTAGAAAAGCCGCAAAGCATGCCATTTCCCAAATTTTAAAATACTTACGCGCAGTTTCTTCTAAAATACTACATGGCACATTCGCACCAATATTGAAAACTAAAACATCAATTTTACCAATATTCGCTTCTATGTTTTCAATCAACGCCATCACATCTTCTTCTTTACGTGCATCAGATGCGAAACCATATGCCTGTCCACCAGCTTGCTTAATTTCAGCAATTAAAGGTTGTAGTTTTTCTACACTTCGCCGTGTCATACAACTGATATACCCTCCTTGAGCAAAGCGTTTGGCAATTGCACCACCTGTCGCATCTCCTGCGCCAATCACTAAAGCCACTTTCTTTCCTTCAGAATTACTGGTCTTAAATTCAAAATTTTTCAGTAATGTATCTTCTGATGATGACAGATCATTTATATCACTCATTATTCTTCCTTTTTGAATGCTTATTGGATAACGGTCGTTACTATAACGATGACTATGTTATAATTTTGACAAGAGGTCAAGTCTAAAGAATCACCATAATTGTCATCATATTTTCAAAGGCGAATACTTTATGCGCTATAAAACAGGCTATAAAGAACAAAGAAGAAAAGAATTACTGCATATTAGTGGGCAAATTGCCAAAAAAAATGGCTTTGCTGCTACTGGTGTCGATGCTTTTATGAAAGCATCTGGAGTTACAAGTGGCGCATTCTATTCACATTTTTCATCCAAAAATGACCTATTTGAAGCCTTACTTGAAAATGAACTACAAAACAGTATTCAAATGTGGCAAGACAACCCTTTTGAAGATGCTGAACAATGGATTGAATTTGAGCTGAATCGCTATTTATCGCTTTCCCATGTTGAACGTCCTGACTATGGCTGTGTATTACCTGCGCTTGCAAGTGAAATTGCTCGTTCAGACCTGCAACTGAAACAAACGTATCAAGCTGAATTAATGCGTGGTCAGCAAATTTTTAAGCATCATTTAGGCAGTGAAGAAAAAGCATGGGCTGTTTTGTGTCAATTGATTGGGGCAATTATAATGGCTCGAAGTATTGCCGATGAGAATCTTAAACAGACGATTTTAACCTCAAGTAAAGCATTAATTTTATCTTGTCTTAAATCTGTTGCTTAATGCAGGTATTCAATCTTTTTCACGGCCTAACCTAGAATTGCTTAAAATCATGCATTTTCCACGTTTTTTAGATTTAAATTTCAGCATAATTAAGCTACATTAATGCGTCAAATTTAGCCTAATGCGTTCAAAACCATGATCTCCCTTCCAACAGATTTCCCTAAAACCGTTTACGCGATTCAACATTTGGCTTTTGAAGATCTAGGCAGTTTTGAAGATACGCTATACCAAGCGGGGTTTCGAGTTCGTTATTTTGAAGCAGGTGTCGATGACTTAAAACAAGCTTTTGAATATACAGGTTTAGTTATTATTTTAGGTGGACCGATTGGTGTTTATGAAACAGAAGATTATCCTTTTCTAAAAGATGAAATAATTCATCTACAGCAACGTTTAGAAAAAAAACTACCTACTTTCGGCATTTGTTTAGGCGCTCAACTGATTGCCCACGCAAGTGGTGCTAAAGTTTATCCGGGACATCAAAAAGAAATTGGTTGGTCTAAATTACAATTAGCTGATGTTGATAATAATCCATTACAGCCTTTAAATGACATTGAAGTATTACATTGGCATGGTGATACTTTTGATCTTCCTAATCAAGCAATATTACTTGCAAGTTCAGACATTTACCCGCATCAAGCTTTTAGTATTGGTACTCATGTTTTAGCAGTTCAATTTCACCCAGAAGTACTCAATGATAGCTTAGAAAAATGGCTGATTGGACATACAGCTGAATTACGCAAAGCTAAAATTGATATCTCTGTTTTACGTGAAAATAATCAAAAATTTGCACCTACACTTGAACAAGTTGCTTCAGAAGTCCTACAAAATTTCATGCAAAAATTGATTTAAATAGTATTTTATCAAAGTATTTTTTTAATTTAATCAATTGCTTATATATCTTATAAAGGAAAGATTATGACCGCTTTACTCAGTATTGCACTGATTCATTTTTTTGCACTTATCAGTCCGGGTCCTGACTTTTTCTTCGTTACCCAAAGTGCAATCCGTCAATCTCGCACTCATGCACTTTTTGCTGCTTTAGGTATTTCCCTGAGTATTTTAGTTTGGGCAATTTTAGCCATTAGTGGTCTACATTTTCTATTTCAAAAAATTGCATGGTTACAACACGTACTTATGGTTTGTGGTGGTCTATATTTGCTTTATTTAGGTTGGCAAATGCTTAAGTCATCCTTGAAAACAAAGAACAACACAGGTAGCCAAATACAAACCGAAGCACACTTGGATAAATCGCATTTATCGTTATTATTCCAAGGCTTTTTTACCAATATGGCAAATCCAAAAGCTTTGGTTTATTTTAGTAGTGTATTTGCTTTAGCTATTCAATCGGATGCACCACTCAGTGCACAAACCTCCCTATTGGGTCTAATTTGGATTGAAAGTTTATTGTGGTTTTCTTTAGTTGCTGTATTTTTCTCATGGCATAAAATGACTCAATATTATCAACAATTTGCAAAATGGATTGATGGTGTTACTGGTGGAATTTTTATTAGTTTTGGTTGTTATCTTATTTTAGGTCGTGATTAAATAGGTTCAATTTATAAAAAAATGCCATAAAAAAGCACCCGATTAACGGTGCTTTTTATTTTTAAAGATAAATTGGCTTCTCTTTCTGCCTACGTAGATATTATTTTGCATTAGCAACAAATACTTATTTTGTATCACCTACATTCAGCATATTAATTAAATTAATTCAAATTAAGCACTTAGGTTGTATTGATATTTAATTTTTTAAAATAACTTATCTATAAGTTTAAAAAACAGAAAATCGAATTAATTTTTATTTATAGTTACTTCCAATTTTTAATTTACACTGGTTCAATATGTAAATATTTGATAGGTTAAGAATTATATATCAATGGTTTATAATTTTATGTTAATAATTAAAACTATAAAATCTATTAATTTAACCATTTAACTACATTTATACACAATATGGTTAAAATATAAGCGCATTATATATAAAAGCTTCATTAAATTTTGGAGGTTAATATGATTACCCTTAAAAACGGGAAGCACTATCAAGAAAGGTCTGAGCAAGTTAAAACAAACCGAAGGATACCTGTATATATTTTAATATTAATTGGTTTATTTTTTCTCTCATTTGTGATTTATATTATTTTTAATTGATTGTATTTAAAAAACTACCAGATGGTAGTTTTTTAAATACAATCAATAACTTAAAATTATTAACAACTAACTATATTATCAAACAATGATTTTGTTGATATTTATCTTTGATTTTGAAAATTAACGGTGTGATACGCTATCTAGAGCCACGCTTAATAGGATTAGATAGTTTTATCGAATTTTTGGCGTAATCTCGGAGTAAATTCCTTATTATTTTAGTAATATTGTAGAGAAAATAGTAAAAATTAACACCTTTTTAAAAGTAATAGGCGATAAAAAAGGCCTATAAAGTAATTCATATTCACCTTATAAGCCTTTGATATATTGCAATATTACTTCGCTACAGAAGCCTCAGTTGTAATATTTACAGTAATCTTATCACCTACATTAGGCACATATGCACCAACACCAAATGCTGAACGATCAAAAGAAGTCGTTGCATTAAAGCCAATTGATTCAGCTTTAGTCATAGGATGAACACCTTGTTTGTTTAACACAGCATCCAATACGACAGGTTTAGTCACATTTTTTACAGTTAAATCACCCGTAATTTTGTATTTGTTTTGACCTAGCGCTTGCACTTTTGTACTTTTGAATGTGATATTTGGATATTTTTCAGCATCAAAGAAATCAGCATTTTTCAAGTGATCATCAAGTGCTTTAACATTTGTATTCAAACTAGACAATGGAATTGTTACATTTACAGCAGAGTTTACAGGTTTTGCATTATCTACTGAAATTGTTCCTTGAATGTCACTAAAATTTGCAGAGGGTGTAGAGAAACCAAAATGATTCCAAGTAAATACTGTTGCAGTATGTGTTGGGTCAATGGTGTAATCCACAGGTTTTGCAACACTGATTGTTGCGATAGAAGCGACTGCTAAACCTAATGCTAAAGACTTGAAGTTCATGTTGTTATCTCACTTAGAATAATGTTTAGTTTATACATTCATGATTTTAATGCACTCTTATTCATAAAACGATATGTCGCATAATTGCAACGATTACACAAAATACGCTATTATTTAAAATCAACAGAACAATAAAATACCTATCTATATGATTATTATATTATAATTTTCAAAAAATAATCTCTATACAGCTATTAAAAAGCGATTAAGCCAAACATAACGACAAAGAATCTACAAAAAATAACAGTGGAAGTCTGCCATAATATTTTGACTCACTCACAGATAATAAAAGGGAAAATTATATTATGATCAATCGTGCATTTGTTGAAGGTAACCATACGCCTTACCGTGTTACATTGACCAATCCTCAAGGTCACACTTGGTATGCCGATGAACCTGCTGAAAAAGGAGGCTCAGATACGGCACCAAATCCAATGCAAATTTTACTTTCTGCTTTAGGTGCATGTACCACAGTCACTTTGGAAATGTATGCAGATCATAAAGATATTAAAATTGAACATATTCAGGTCGATTTAGCACTCAATCCTGCAGGTGATCCTGAGGCAGGTCAAAATAATATTGTGCGTACAATTACTTTAAAAGGTGATTTTACCGAGGAACAGTATAAGCGCTTACTTAAAGTTGCAGAAAGTTGCCCTGTGCATAAATTATTGACATCAAACATTCAGATTCAAACTGAATTAAGCATAAAATAATGTCTAAAAAATATAAGGTTGTAGAAGCAAAAAAATCGTATTCAAACTATGATCAATCGCCTTTGACAACATGTAGGGACATTTTAAAATTAGGAACATTTTAAAATAGTGAATACATATACTATTTTAATACACTAAAACGATTAAAGCCCCTTTCGGGGCTTTTTAATACTTTAAAAATTATAGCTTTTCAACCAAAATTCGATCTATTTGCTTTAAACCAGTTTGCTTTTCGTGATTCTTACGGCGAATTTTAATTTGCTTGTCGTCAGCCATATCCTGAAGTAACAATTCAACAGCAACCATAGATTCTATCGGCAAATCCTGCCCAATCCATTTTTGCTCACCAACATCCATCAAAATGATTTCTTCACTCACTTGTTCATAAAGACTCATATTTACCTCACTTATGGCTTATGAATAACCATATGGAATCAAAACCAAATTAAGGAGCACACTATATACCTTTTAATAAAAACTGCTAGCCTTTTCCGTCCATTTTTGACAATACATTTTATTGTTGATGCGTTCGATATATGTATGAATCAACCTATCGTTCATTAAAATCATGTTTATTCCTCTCGATGACCTAGCGCATTAAGTTTCACAATTTACTTTTTTATTCGTTATTTCAGCATTTTGATTTGAAAACTTAAAAGGCGAATCAAAAGTATCTGCATTAAATTGAATTATTTTCGCTGTCATTAAAGCCTGTTGAAACTTCTCCAATTGGTCTGATGTTTGAATAAATGGATTTTTATAGCTTTTTCCATCAAGTAGAATATCAATTTCTTTTTCGTCATTTGAACTCAACCGATCTAGTCCTCGCTTATCCTCAATCAAAAAACTTGGCTTTGCATTAGGTTCTATACAATTAAATTTCATCATCAATCTATCTTTTTTTACATTCTTATTACTCAAAAACTTTATACTTTCTTGTCGATTATTCTGATCAATATAGAGTTCCAAATAACTCCACTCGCCTAAACCTGTTAATTCCTTAATTTTATTTTCGAATTTACCCTGCGCATCCCAATCTACACGAATAGGCTCATCCATTTTATTTTGTTGAGCTTGGGTATTTACACCATTAGCCACACATAGTGCTAAAACACAAATTTTAGAAAATAATTTCATTATTGTTTCCTTTTATAGTTTTAAATACATACAGTCTTTATTTTAAATATACGATGACGATTCAGCCGTAATGTTTTGTATATCTAATTTGTATATATAAATTACCCTTTCCTTTTCACTAAAAAGAATAATAAAAAACGCCCCATTTTCAGGAGCGTTCTTTATTTCAACTAAATATCATTATTAAGCTGTAACTTCTTTAACTGCTTCAATCACCGCTTCAGTGGTAATACCGAAGTGTTGATATAAATCTTTCGCAGGTGCAGACTCACCATAAGTAGTCATACCGATCACTTTACCGTCTAAACCAACGAACTTCCACCAATAATCTACATGTGCAGCTTCAACCGCAACACGTGCACGAATATGTGCAGGAAGAACAGCTTCACGATATGCAACATCTTGCTTAACAAATTCTTCAGCACATGGCATAGACACAACACGCACACCATCAAGTTGTGCATGTGCTTCCATTGCCAATGACACTTCTGAACCAGTTGCAATAATAATGGCTTTTAACTCACCTTTTTCTTTCGCTAAAACATAACCACCTTTAGCAACATCAGCAATTTGTGCATCTGTACGCGTTTGGAATGGTAAGTTTTGACGAGAGAAGATCAACGCTGTTGGACCTTCTGAACGTAACAATGCAGATTTCCAAGAAATAGATGCTTCTACAGTGTCACATGGACGCCAAGTGTTTAAGTTTGGTGTACCACGTAAAGATGCAATTTGTTCAATTGGCTGATGCGTAGGACCATCTTCACCTAGACCGATTGAGTCATGTGTATATACATGAATCACACGTTGCTTCATCAACGCAGACATACGTACAGCATTACGTGCATATTCCATAAACATCAGGAATGTTGCAACGTAAGGAATGAAACCACCGTGAAGTGCAACGCCATTGGCAATTGCAGTCATACCGAACTCACGCACACCATAGTGAACATAGTTACCCGCAGGATCAGATTCAACGCCTTTTGCACCTTTCCAAAGTGTTAGGTTAGAACCCGCAAGATCCGCAGAACCACCCAAAATTTCAGAAAGCTGTGGGGCAAATGCTTGAATCGCATTTTGGCTTGCTTTACGGCTTGCAATGGTTTCAGCTTTAGCATTTACTTCAGCAATATACGCATCTGCTTTTGCTACGAAGTCCGCAGGTAAATCACCTGAAGAACGACGTTTAAGTTCAGCTGCTTCTGTAGGATATTTTGCAGCATAGGCAGCAAAAGTTTCATTCCACGCTGTTTCTGAAGCTGTACCTTTCGCTTTAGCATCCCAAGCTGCATAGATATCAGCAGGAATAACGAATGGCTCATCTGTCCAACCCAAAGCTTGACGAGTCAATGCAATTTCATCATTACCCAGTGGTGCACCGTGGCAATCTTCTTTGCCTTGTTTGTTTGGTGAACCTAAACCGATAATGGTTTTACACATAATCAGTGTTGGTTTCGCTGTTTCAGCTTGTGCAGCAACCGTTGCGGTACGAATTGCATCAGCATCGTGACCATCAACTTTAAGCACTTGCCAACCGTAAGCATGGAAACGAGCTTCTGTATCGTCAGAGAACCAACCTTCTACTTCACCATCAATTGAGATGCCGTTATCATCATAATAAACAACAAGCTTCCCTAAATTTAAAGTGCCTGCAAGTGAACATGCTTCATGGGAAATACCTTCCATCAAACAACCATCACCCAAGAAACAGTAAGTGAAGTGATCTACAACTTTAATATCTTCTTTGTTGAATTGCGCAGCTAAAGTTTTTTCAGCAAGTGCAAAACCAACAGCGTTTGCAACACCCTGACCCAATGGACCAGTCGTGGTTTCAATACCTGGTGCATAACCCAATTCTGGGTGACCTGGTGTTTTAGAATGTAATTGACGGAATTGTTTAATATCTTCAATTGAAAGATCATAACCTGTCAAATGTAACAACGCATATTGCAACATTGAACCATGACCATTCGACAATACAAAACGGTCACGGTTTGCCCATTGTGGATTGTTCGGGTTATGGTTCATAAACTCACGCCATACCACATCAGCGATATCAGCCATCCCCATTGGAGCACCTGGATGTCCAGAGTTTGCTTTTTGCACAGCATCCATAGCCAATACACGAATTGCATTTGCAACACGACGTTCATTTAGCGGGGTTGTCATAGATCAGAGTCCAATAAGTTTGAAAATATGAGGAAGATGAATAAAAATTCAAAAGCTAGTGCTATTGTCTTAAAAAAAGCTGACGGGGTAAAGGCATAACTACATATTTATGCATTCAGGTTTCAAAAAAATGGAAAATTTAGCACATTAATATCATTTTCCCAATTTTTATCGCTTTGTTGTTTTTTTGCATTCATGATTTTTTTTAAATGTAAGTTAAAAATATTTCATATATGATTTGGAAAAACTGTTGCAACAGGGAAAATCTAAAATAATCATGTCAGTGAAGCAACAAATTAAAAGCTTAAGAGCACCATTTTATAAAATTTTATACCCGAACAAGCAAAAATTCACCTGCCCAATCTGTTTATATACAGGTCCATTTAAGGATAAAAAACGCAGATTGAATGCAAAATGCCCAAAATGTGGTGAAAATGAACGTGCTCGACTACAGTATATTGTTATCAAACAACTTTTTGACTCATATGAAAATATTGACGCTCAAATATTACACATTGCTCCTGAACGAGCATTGCAAAAATACTTTCAAAGTAAATTTAAAAATTATACTTCGGCTGATAAATTCCGTACCAATGTCGATATTCAGTTTGACGTTGTCGATATTCCTTTTCCTGATGCAAGTTTTAATATTGTTTTCGCATCACATATTTTGCTTTATCCATTTGATGATATTAAAGCCATTTCAGAAATGCGGAGAATATTAAAACCCAACGGGATCGCAATTATTCCTATGCCTGTTTTTACTGAAAAAACCGTAGATGACTATAGTGGCAATGCACGTTGGACACATATGTCAGGTTTAGACTATTACAATCGTTATCGTCAATTTTTTCCAAAAGTTGATTTATATTCTTCAAAAATGTTTCCTGAACACTATCAACTTTATATTTGGGATAGCCAAAAAGATAATCCCCTTGCTGTAGATGATGTCCGCCGTGAAGAACTCGTACCTGTTTGTTATGTATCCACAGAAAGCTAAAAAATAAGGACAAAAAATGCCATGATCACAATGAATCAGATTAAATTGTATGTTTAATTTGATTTTTTCATAACAATAGCCTAGTGATTATTGGCAAGTGGATGTAACATAACGCATCGAAAAAATAATGCCCGTAGGATATTCATGCGCGAGTACAGTGTTTTTACTTCTGAATCAGTAAGCGAAGGCCACCCAGACAAAATGGCGGATCAAATCAGTGACGCGATTTTGGATGCTATTTTAAAAGAAGACCCATATGCACGGGTTGCTTGTGAAACGCTTGTAAAAACAGGGGTTGTTGTTCTTGCGGGTGAAATTACTACAACTGCAAATGTGGACTTCGAAGCAATTGTTCGTAATACCGTAAATGGTATTGGTTATCACCATTCTGATCTGGGTTTTGATGGCTCGACTTGTGCGGTTCTCAATATGATTGGTAAACAGTCACCTGAGATTGCACAAGGTGTAGATCGCCAGAAACCCGAAGATCAAGGTGCTGGTGACCAAGGTTTAATGTTTGGCTATGCAAGCCGTGAAACTGATGTATTAATGCCTGCGCCAATTTCTTATGCACACCGCTTAATGGAAAAACAAGCTGAACTTCGCAAAAAAGGTACGCTTGCTTGGTTACGCCCAGATGCAAAAAGTCAGGTCACTTTTGCTTATGAAAATGGTAAGCCTGTTCGCCTTGATGCTGTAGTTTTGTCTACACAACATGATCCTTCTATTTCTCAATCACAGCTCAAAGAAGCTATTATTGAAGAAATCGTGAAAAAAGTTATTCCTGCTGATATGTTCCATGCTGGCACTCAATTTCACATTAATCCAACAGGTATGTTCGTCATTGGCGGTCCTGTAGGTGACTGTGGTTTAACAGGTCGTAAAATTATTGTCGATACTTACGGTGGTATGGCTCGTCACGGTGGCGGTGCTTTTTCTGGTAAAGATCCATCTAAAGTTGACCGTTCTGCCGCTTATGCAGGTCGTTATGTGGCGAAAAACATTGTTGCCGCAGGTCTTGCAGACAAATGTGAAATTCAAGTGTCTTATGCTATTGGTGTTGCAGAGCCAACTTCAATTTCAATCAATACATTTAACACTGCAAAAGTGTCTGAAGATTTGATTATTGCTTTAGTTCGTGAACACTTTGATCTACGTCCATACGGTATTACTCGTATGCTTGATCTCATTCAGCCGATGTACCAACAAACGGCTGCTTATGGTCACTTTGGTCGTGAAGGTTCTGACACTGCATTTACATGGGAAAAAACAGACAAAGTTGAAGCATTAAAAGCTTCTGCAGGTCTATAAGCCGATCTGTTAACTTTCTCATAGAGTATTAAAAAAACCCACATCATGTGGGTTTTTTTATTCAATCAACTATTCTCAACAAAAATCCACGTTATTTACTTTTATTAAGAATTTCTAATAATGACTGTTGTACGGGAACTTCATTGTGACTTTGCGTATAGATATGTACGAGTTTCAATGTAATGACAACTGCAAGACAAGCGAAAATACAGAAAATCCAACTATTAATTGGGCTACGAATATGATGTGAACCACAGTGATTACATTCTTTCGCATGATATGTCAGAACAGAATTACAACATGCGCAGTTATAAGTATACATTTTAAACTCCTTCATTTTTGGTATATACCATCCATTTGCATATACTTTGTTTTATATTTATAAAATTCATACTAAGGAACACAATCAATAATTTCAAGCCTAAATTAAATGAAAAATGTTTCAGTTCCCTTAAATTAATAGATATTTGTGTCAAAAAATAAAATTTAAATATATTTCAATTCGTTAAAACATAGAACTTGAATGTAACAGATTATCTATTTATATGTATAAATTTTTTGGAAGTGTAAATTATCAACATCAAGAACCTATCTTAATATTACAAAATACTTCTCTATGTTAAAATGTGCATGATTCGCACAATGAGCTTTAACATGGTACAACTCATCAATAAAGGTGGTTTTCGGGAACGCGCTAACCGTAGTCGTAAATATCAAAACTCTGAAAATCAACAAACAGTACTCGAGCCTACACAATACCGAGCTGAGCATACAACTAAGTCAGCATGCCTACATATAGAAAAAGAACCTAAGCCTAAATCCCCACAATCTTTAAACAGTGATCAGCCGAACAAATGAACGGCATCTACCCATAAAAATACGGCGAAAATGAGGAAAAAAACACCTGAAATAATATCAATATAGCTTCCAGCGCGTTGATACATGGCTTTCATTTTGGGCATAGACATAATTAAAGTCAGCAATGAAAAGACCACAAACGTCTGTATCGGAATAATGACAGCAAGTTGCGGTTTCAAGCTTGCCCCTGCACTCGAACTCAGCGCTAAAGAAAATACACTACTAAAATAAATTAACGTTTTAGGATTGGATAAATTGGTGAACAAACCCAACATAAAATAATTTTGTGGCTTTTGTTCCATAACACCATCAAGTGAAGCCTGTTGTTTTAAACTTAACAAGCCACCCTTCAACATGCCATAACCCATTTTGGCAAGAAAAAATCCACCAATTAACATCAGGGCTTGTTGAATCCACGGCCATTGTTCAATCAACACCGTAAAACCCAATAAAGTCAGCACTACCCATATCACAATACCGACACTAATGCCCAAAACTATTTTTAATGTATTCGCTCTACTATTGGATGCTGCACTTTTAGCAACAAGTAAAACATCTGGACCTGGGCTTAATTGTGCAATGAAATGTAATAAACAAATGGTGATTAACAAAGACATGGATCAAAAATCTGAATCGCAGAGTCCTAAATTATACTTAAAAATGTATCAAATATTAAAAAATAATCCTTCAAATTAAATGCTTTTATTTTAAATATAAATATTTAAAAATCAAAAAGTCGGATCTGTGATCCGACTTTGATTTTTTATGAATACTTGTTCAATACAGTATATCTACAGTACTGATTAAAGATTAATTTTTCTTCACATCCTTTAATTCAATCTGTTGATGTTGAGGTTGAACTTCATGTGCTTCACCATCAATCACTGAAGAATCGTTATAACGCCCTGTACCACCACTTTGTTGATTCTGCATATCTTGCATTTGGCGCATCATGTCTGCAAATGGATTTTGACCTTGTGCGCCTGCACCGCCCATACCATTTAAATCGCCCATCATGCCACCCATCATATTGTTCATCATGTCTTGTTGTTTTTTCATCATCACTTTCATCATGGCTGCTTTTAGTGCATTTTGAACAGCAGGGATTAGTAGTAAAACAGCAAGTACATCCGTGATCAAACCTGGAATTAACAACAGAAAACCTGCAATCAATTTAGGTAAATTCCCTGCCAATGATGGATCTGCCATTTGTCCCATCTGCATTTGTTGCATCTGAGGCATTAAACCTTGCGAGTTTTTACGGATAATACTTCCACCAATAAAAAATGCAGCAATAAACCAAAAAAAGACATACCACATACTGCCAACAAGATCGCCCACACCAATCCAAACGAGGATTTCGAGGACCAAACCGATAAGAACCACCAATGCAATTTTCATGAAAATTAATCTAATCTCAAATAATTCAATAAATTTTGATACAACATTGCACACATACGTGATCAATATTTACATCGTTGTTAAAATACTATATGGGCATTTCTAAAATTTTAAAGGGTAAATTTTAGCTTTCTATTCAAAATGCCATAAATTTTGGCTACTTTTATAAAGTAAACATATTGAAATGAGTGTTCCCAAAGGAAAAGCCATCAATAAAATCAGAGCAATAAATAAAGTCATACGACGTCCTCGCTCTGTTCCTTGCATAGATTCAAGCGATGCGAGCCAATGTAAATAACTGATCCACCCCAAAGGTAGTAATACAACTAAAAGTACAAAAACACTATTCATCATCTCAAATGTACTGATTAGCCCAATAGCCATGAAACCACAAACTAAAGCATAGAAAATGGCGAGTATGCGATGAATCCAATACACTTCTTTATTTTTGACCACGCCCTGTTTTAAACAAAAGGACTGAATATTTAAACCCATTACTTTCCTACAAAGACCAAATCAGCACTTATCATAATCATCTATAAAATCACTCATTCTTGAATCGAGTTATCATCATTAAAATTATACTTACATTTTCCTCGCCAAATCATATAATTGTCTCAATCTTTTAACTTCGTCTTTTTATGTCTTTAATTATTGGAATTGATCCAGGCTCACGTCTTACAGGTTATGGCATCATCGAAAAAGATGGTCAAAAACTAAAATTTATCGATGCAGGGACAATTCGCACAGAAACAACTGAAATGCCTGAACGACTCAAACGAATTTTTGCAGGGATTGAACGTATTGTAAAATTTCATGGTCCAACGGAGGCTGCTGTAGAGCAAGTCTTTATGGCAAAAAATCCAGATTCCGCATTAAAACTTGGTCAAGCTCGTGGCGCTGCTATTGCGGCATTAGTCAATTTAGACTTACAAGTTGCCGAATATTCTGCACGACAAATCAAGCAATCTGTTGTGGGCTATGGAGCGGCAGATAAAGAACAGGTGCAAATGATGGTGATGAGATTACTGAATCTTTCGATTAAGCCGCAGCAAGATGCTGCCGATGCTCTTGCTGCTGCTATTTGTCATGCACATGCTTCTGGCAGTATGAGTAAGCTTGCTGTACTCAATGCACTCGGTGGAATGGCACGTGGGCGTAGCCGTACCAGCAGTCGTCGTCGCTAAATCAAGAAGATTAGACTTATAAAAAGATAAGGCGAAATATTTATCATTTCGCCTTACTCAAATAACTCAACATTTTTAGATAGATGTTTTAAATCTAATTACGCCAAATACGCTACAGCATCTTTTGTCACTTCACGAATACTTGGCTGTTTTGAATAGGTCGCTATCAGCATTTTCCCTGATGTACGCAAATTTTTCTGTTGATTTGGATCAATACGAATTAAAACCAATTCATCGAGAATACGTTGGTTTTCAATTTCACGGCAAATAATTAAATTTTGATTACGCTCAACTATTTTAAACTCAGCAAAAGCTTTCTGTAGTTTATCTTTAAAGCTCAAACTTTTATCTTCGGTATTTCGACCTGAAAATTGGGTATAGGCAATAAGTGCAAGACATAAAGCCACCACAACCCCCACCACCAAATACTTTTCTATCATGTTATTTCACTCGAATAAATGTTTCCTGTTGATCATTATACAAATAAAGCCTTTCTACTTACTGACACAATTTTATCAGAACTTTTATCTTTTTTGTCCCTGAAAATTTGATTTCAACATCATACAAACCATCATTTAAAGATTTTAAAACTCGCTTTTTTCTCTTGAAAATAAAATCATCGTAATATTTTAAAATCGGTATATTCAGATATCTGCTCCAATTTTTTTTGCTCAATCTGCGTTACAGCAATCTGTGTTACATGCGCACATGTAGAACCTGTATAACAATGTGTAATTAACCTTGAAATCACAGTTTCATTCCCAACAACCACGGCCTCTACCTCACCTGTTGGTCAGTTTTTCACATAGCCATTCAGTTTTAGCGCTATAGCCAGTTTCTCAAACCAACGGCGATAACCAACTCCTTGAACTTTTCCGCTGATCAATAATTTGATTACTTGCATTCTAAATAACTCGAATTAACTAAGATTGACCACAGCATACACCGCTTCATTCATATGCTGTGCTTGTAAACCACGCATACCTTTTTTCGCTAAATAATCACCTGCCAACGCATGTAAAGTCACGATTTCATGCAAATGAATTTGCTCAGAAAATTGTGCTTTTAAACTTGCAATCATGCCTGCGAGTACATCCCCCATACCACCAGTACCCATACCTGCATTGCCTGCTGTGCAAATCCAAAGTTGATCTTCTAAAATCAAACTGCCTGCACCTTTAAGTACCCATTGCCCTGCATATTTTTCTTGAAGTTTTTGAATGGCTTTCACTCGATCTTGTTCAATCTCTGCGACTGAACAATTCAACAATTTAGATGCCTCGCCAGGATGTGGCGTTAAATAAGTTTTTTCATTCAATTTGGTCGACTGTTCAGCCAAAAACCATAGAGCGTCTGCATCCAAAACGATTTGTAAGTGTTCACTTTTTTGAATGGGTGTAAACCATTTTAAAAATTGCTGTTTTGCCCAATCATCACGTCCTAAACCCATACCAAAACCCACCGCATCGACATGATCGAGTAGGTTTTGAATATCTTGCTCAGACAATAGGTTAATATCACGAAGCATGATATTGGGTGAACGAGAAAGAATAGCTGTGTGATGTTTAGCATCACAGACAATGGTGACTTTGCCCGCGCCTGCACTAAACGCTGACTCGCCTGCCATCATTACAGCACCGCCCATTTCCGCATGACCACCAACCACCAAAACATGTCCATAACTGCCTTTATGACCAAAGGCTTGCCGTTGTGGTAGCTGAATATTTAAAGGTGATAATTGCGCTAAATTGTTTAACTCTGAATCTATAGGAATCACTGAAATCACATCGACAATGCCTGAATACTCCTTGCCCTGTCCTGTAAATAACCCTGCTTTTAGCCCTAAAACGGTGTAGGTATAATCTGCTTTAATAGCAAGAGGTAATGGCTGTCCTGAATTAGCATTTAAACCACTTGGAAGATCAATTGCTATTTTCAAACCTTTTTGAGCATTAAATTTTTGAATAATGGCTTGCCAAGGCTCATCTAACTCACGATTTAAACCAATACCAAATAAAGCATCAATATGACAATCAAAGGCAGATAAAAGATTAAAATTCTGATGAATCATCACATGATTTTGCTTGGCGATTCTGATTGCAGATTGTAGGTCAACCGAATGACTAGTATCGCTTGCAAATATCTCAACCAAATAACCTTTTTGTTTTAAATAACTTGCGATGCAATAACCATCACCAGCGTTATTGCCTGCACCACACCACACGGCTATTTTTTGAATGTGTGAATATTCATTTTGAAACAAGTTATCTAAACGCTGTGAAACTATCCAAGCAACCTGTTGCATCAAGCCAAACGAACTATTTTGTTGCTCAAACCAACGATGCTCCCATGCTTGAATTTCATGGCTATGATAAACTTGCTTAGGCATGATTCTGTCCTTTTCTTCTCATTTTTAAATAGCGCATTAATTTACTATGTCGGCAACTTCAGTTACACCCTCTATTCCACTGCAACAAATTGATCCACATGAATTAAAAGCATGGATTAAAGATCAGGCTTTGCAATTGGGCTTTGCTGATTGTGTCATTGCTCGCCCCGATGCTCAAGCTGAATTACCACGTTTCAAAGAATATTTAAAACGTGGCTATCATGGCGATATGAAATTTTTAGAAGAAAATTTAGAAAAACGTGCAGACCCAACCCTGCTCGTCCCAGGTACAAAAAGCATTATCTGTGTGCGAATGAATTATTTGGTAGAAACACCAAAACCACGTTATGTGCCTGATGAACCAAACTCAGCCATCATTGCCCGTTATGCGCGTGGGCGTGATTATCACAAAGTCATGCGTGGGCGCTTAAAAACTCTATCAAATATTATTCGTGAAAAAGTTGGTGAGTTTGAATCTCGCCCTTTTGCAGATTCAGCCCCTGTTTTTGAGAAATCTTTGGCTGAAAATGCAGGCATGGGCTGGACTGGCAAACATACTTTACTTATTCATAAAAAATCAGGTTCTTTCTTTGTTTTAGGTGAATTATTTACTTCATTAGAATTGCCTTTTGATGAAGCAACAACGAAACATTGCGGTTCATGTACAGCATGTATCGACATTTGTCCAACTCAAGCAATTGTTGAACCGTACATGCTTGATGCTCGTAAATGTATTGCATACTTAACCATTGAATATAAAGGTATTATTTCTGAAGAATTACGCCGTGGTATCGGTAATCGAGTTTTTGGCTGTGATGATTGCCAACTGATCTGCCCTTGGAACAGCTTTGCAAAAAAAGCCACCATTGACGACTTTAACCCTCGTCACGGTTTGGATGATGTTAATTTATTAGACCTATGGCAATGGGATGAACAAACATTCCTTAATTGTACCGAAGGTAGTCCAATACGACGTACAGGTTATCAGAGCTTTATGCGTAATATCGCCATTGGCTTGGGTAATGCACCATTTTCTGAAGAAATTTTAAGGAAACTTCAACAACCACCACATCAACAAGATAATATTGTGCAAGTCCATATTGATTGGGCTATTGAGGAACAATTGAGTAAAAAAAAGCCATAAAATTTGTATATTAACCACAGTTTTTAATTTTTTTTACTTATACACGTTACTAACAAAGTTGGCTTAAAATTATCAACTTAGTCGCCAATTCAACACAACATTAAAACTCTTCTCTTTTAAAATTATGTCACTAAATCTGCAAAAATTAGCCAATCTTTGCAACTAAATTGAACATTTATTTTTTATAAATTACTTATTTTTTATCGACAGATCCCATCAACTTTGTACATTTTTGCCCTTTGGATTTTGCACAAACACTGTATGATAAAACATAAATAACGTATATATCACGGATTTGACCCATGACCACCCGCAACGATTGGACGCGTGAAGAAATTCAACATCTTTATGAACAACCTTTTATGGATCTTGTTTTTAAGGCTCAGCAAATTCACCGTGAATATTTTGATGCCAATGTCATTCAAGTCAGTACTTTACTATCTATTAAAACGGGGAAATGTCCTGAAGATTGTAAATATTGTTCACAATCAGCACATTATGATTCAAAACTAGAAGCCGAAAAGCGCATTGCTGTAGACAAAGTGATTAGCGAGGCAAAAGACGCTCTTGAATCAGGTTCATCACGTTTTTGTATGGGAGCTGCTTGGCGTAATCCACATGAGCGTGATATGCCTTATGTTTTAGAAATGGTACGTGAAGTAAAGGCATTAGGCTTAGAAACTTGTATGACATTGGGTATGCTCAATCAATCTCAAGCTGAACGATTACACGAAGCTGGACTTGATTACTACAATCACAATCTTGACACTTCTCGTGAATATTATTCACATATTATTAGCACACGTACTTTTGATGACCGCTTAGATACGCTTGATCATGTTCGTAGTGTAGGTATGAAAGTATGTAGTGGTGGGATTGTCGGTTTAGGTGAAAACCGTAATGACCGTGTAGGTTTACTCCA
Source organism: Acinetobacter sp. TY1 (assembly GCF_048551395.1). Taxonomy (NCBI): domain Bacteria; kingdom Pseudomonadati; phylum Pseudomonadota; class Gammaproteobacteria; order Moraxellales; family Moraxellaceae; genus Acinetobacter; species Acinetobacter sp. TY1. The sequence goes on along the minus strand of NZ_JBLYZK010000027.1, from coordinate 4,368 downwards.
AGAATTAGCAACATTGCCTATGCACCCTGAATCTGTACCAATCAATATGTTAGTTCCTATTGAAGGTACACCACTTGCCGATGTCGAAAAATTAGATGTTACTGAATGGATTCGCACCATTGCAGTTGCTCGTATTATTATGCCAAAAAGTTATATACGTTTATCTGCAGGTCGTGAAGCATTATCTGACTCTGATCAGGCGTTGGCATTTTTGGCAGGTGCAAATTCCTTGTTTAGTGGTGAAAAGCTCTTAACTACGCCAAATGCAGGCGATGGTAAAGACAAACAACTCTTCCAAAAACTCGGCTTACAAGCTGAGAAAGCCAAACAGACAGTTGCTGAATTATCTGTTGATGCGATGGCAGGTTAAAACCTAATACCTAGTTCTAAACGTTAAAAGTAAAATGGCATAAAATGAAATCTCATTTTATGCCATTTTTATACATTTTGATTACAACATAAAGTTATAACGAAGTAATTAAAATACCGTATTTGGCATTCAGAAACATACCTTCTTGGATCTGATCTGTACCATTGGCATGATGCACTTTTAAAATTTGAGTAAGCGCATCATATTCAAATGCATCAAAAGTATCTTGATGATGACAAAGCCACGTTAAAGTATCAGCAAGTACATCATCAACAACATAGGTTTGCTTAGAAAAGTCTTTTGGCATAGCACTTCATTTCAATTTGAATTTAGATGCAGTCTAACGGCTTCAACGTAATAATGAAAAATTTAACTGCAAATATAAAAATCGAAGTGTTTATGCACTTCGATTTTGTAGTGGATCATGTATTTTTAACTTAAATTAATGCGCTTTATGAACTCCGCATTTACGACACTCTATATGCTCAACATCCCCTGCTTGATGCTCGTATTCGTAAATGTGAATACACAAAAATTCCCTTAATAGTTTTAACATTATAGATTTACCTCTCTATCCTTGGCTAAAGCAACTGACGATATTCCATCCTGAAATATCAATATCAAAATTTGCTACCCTATTATATTTATCATATTCCCATGATTATTCAAGTATTCATTTTAATAAAAATTAAAATATTTTTTGTATTTGTTTGCTTTCATTTTCATATAATGAGAATAACACAAGCTATTGTTTTGCCGTATTTAATTTGAAAAATAAAATAAAAACTTGCTTAAATTAACTTGATTAACCCTGTGATTCGGTTAGGATGAATGCAAGCTCTTTTTTTCCATTTATAGGAAAATGAGTCAGGAAAGATATAAAAACAGAATCTAAAATTCAAGTACATATAAAGGATATAAAAAATGCAAGGACGTATGATGTTTCAGTCGCTGTTGATCAGCAGCCTGTTAAAACATGCAGCACGCTATCACAGTGATACCGAGATCATTTCTAAAAATACAGACGGCACCATTACGAAAACAGATTGGACACATATCTCTGAAAACTCAAAACGCTTTGCCAATGCACTTAATGCTTTAGGCATGCAACAAGGTGATCGAGTTGCAACGATCGCTTGGAATAACCATCGTCATCTTGAGTCTTGGTACGCTATTTCAGGCAGTGGGCTTGTCTGTCACACCATCAATCCACGCTTATTTCCTGAACAATTGATTTTCATTATTAACGATGCCAATGACCGTGTCATTTTATTCGATAAAACCTTTTTACCGCTCATCAAAGCCGTTAAACCCCATGTACCTAATGTTGAACACTTCATTTGCTTAAGTGCATTTGACCAAGACGTTGCCGATGCCATTCCAGATGTTAAATTCTATGATGTCGTCATTGCAGAACAATCTGCAGAATACGAATGGCCTGAATTTGATGAAAATACAGCAAGTTCACTATGTTATACCTCAGGTACAACAGGCAATCCAAAAGGAGCTCTCTACTCTCATCGATCAACCGTTTTACAGAGTTATGCAGGTGCAATGCCTGACTCTTTAAACCTTTCGGCTCGTGATATCATGCTCCCTGTTGTTCCAATGTTCCATGTCAACGCATGGGGTACACCTTACATTGCCGCAATGGTCGGCTGTACACTGGTATTGCCTGGACCAGGTCTTGACGGCGCTAGTTTAACTGCGCTGATTGATGAATATAAAGTCAGCATTGCTCTTGGTGTTCCGACCATTTGGCAAGGTTTATTGCTTGCAGCAAAAGCTGTAAATAGCTCACTTCCAACATTAAAGCGCAATGTCATAGGTGGTTCTGCCTGCCCACCTGCGATGATGAAAACGTTCCGTGATGTGTATGACTGTGAAACAATTCACGCATGGGGAATGACCGAAACAAGCCCACTTGGATCATTGAACCAATTAAAATCGAAGCACAATGCTTTATCTGATGATGAAAAATTACAAATTCGCCTGTCTCAAGGTCGTCCACCGTTTGGCGTAGAAGTTCGTATTACTGAACAAGAAAAAGGTATGGTTGAACAACCGAATGATGGCAATACCTCAGGTAATCTACAAATTCGAGGTCATTGGATCATTAACGCTTATTATGGTAAAAATGAAAGTGCATTAACTGAAGATGGCTGGTTCGACACAGGTGATATTGCAACCATAGATGCTGATGGATTTATTAATTTGCAAGACCGCGCAAAAGATTTAATCAAATCGGGTGGTGAATGGATTTCATCTGTTGAGCTTGAAAATATAGCGATGGGACATCCTAAAATTGCAATGGCTGCCGCTATTGCTGCTATTCATCGTAAATGGGATGAGCGCCCAATTATTATTGCTATTAAGGCACAAGATAGCGATATTACCGAAGCTGAATTACTCGATTATTTCTCAGATAAAATTGCTAAATGGCAAATTCCTGACCGTGTAATTTTTGTGGACTCTATTCCACTGACAGGCACAGGAAAAATGCTGAAAAAAGATTTACGTGAGCAGTTTGGTTCGGTTTTACTTGAAAGTGAAACAAACTAAGCATTTTTCATTTTTAATATAAGAGTCTTTACAATCAAAAAGTAAAGGGTCATCCAACTTTAGATGACCTTTTTTCATAATAAAAATACTTTTATATAATATAACTACAAACCATCGCACGTATTAATTAGCACAGTTTTCATTGTTGACCCATCCCACCATTGGACCCAGTTTGAAATGTTGTTTAGGACTATCTAGCTTAGGATGATAAGCACTTGATATAGTCCCATCCAAATAAAGCGCATTATCAATTTTTAATTGTGTTTTAAAGACTTGTGCAAAATCATAAAAATTGATTGGCTCACGGCTGATCACAAAATACAGTGTCTGATTTTTAATGCCAACACCATTACGAATTTTACGTGATTGAGCATTTTTCTGAAATGTGGCATTCACTTGCCCATGACTGACAAGCATGGGACCTGACTGAGTTGCATAGAGTGGATTTAAATTTTTAAATTCTTTCGACCTTTGGAGTTCATCCGTCGTTGCAATCACAGCATTTTTTGAATTCCAAGCAAGCACCCCATTGGGCTGCATAAAAAAGTTACCAAAACCTTTTTCTGTATTAAGCGCTTTTAACTGCTGAGCATTTTCAATATATAAACCGACAGGTTGATAATTTGGATGATACATTCCAGCATTCATTACAAATACTAAGCTTTGACATGCATTAAGATCTTTTTGCACATTTTTAAAATAACCATAAGGCTGTTGATTTTGATCATTTAAAAAAAGTTTTAATTGCCTAAAATCACTGATCTTAAAAATATCTAGATGCATATTTTTATATTGTGCATTCTGATAAATCACTTCAGCAGAACCTGAATGACACCCCAACAAGCTAACCAACAACCCCATCAATATTAAGTTTTTTGTTATAAAACTATGAATAATCATCTCAATATACTCAGATTTAATGATTCGACAAGTGACTTTATTTAATTCAAAGTTTGTCACATAATTTTGCAGTTAAATAGACAAACCTACTTTTTTAGTCTACTCACCACTCGGTTTTTAGGTATAATCAAATCACTCTTTCAATAAAATACAGATGTACCTTTATTGGAATCTATAGGATTTATGCAAAAACGTTCAGACAAATACAGGCTTGGCAGTCATCTCATTGTCAAAAATTTTGGCTATAGCCATCACGGAATTTATGCCGGACGGGGTCGTGTCATCCACTATTCAGGATTTGCGCATTTATTCAAAAAAAAGCCTATAGAAATCACTACTATCGAAAAATTTTCTCGGGGCAAACCCATCCTCATTCTTACCTATAATCAACCTAAATTTAGAGGTCGTGCTGTGGTACGCCGTATGCGTTCTCGAATGAATGAAAACCACTATCACCTGATTATTAATAACTGTGAACATTTATGTAATTGGGCAATTACAGGAATCGAAAGTAGTCCTCAAGTTGTCAAGATGAT